>JBDKJK010000275.1:0-4491 GCA_039796675.1 Chloroflexota bacterium | reverse complement strand
TGATGCGTAAAAAGCCTTACGCATTTGCCTGCCACAAGAACCATGCCGAGGTCCGCTCGCGTTTATCGAAGCCGTCTTTGCGTGAGAGGAGGGTAAGGCTGTGGCGTTGGATCAGGTCAAGGTCGGCATTGGCAAGCCCGGGTCCGGGTTGAGGCGTTGCGGGTTTTAGGAAGCTGTACATGAGCCAGAATCCGCTTGGGGCTAGGATGCGTGTCAGTTGGGTTAGGTAATCCGCTTTGTTTTCGATGCCGTGAAAGCAACCGAGATCGAGGGCTAGGTTGTAAGGCAGCGAGACGTTTTTCATTTGTGTGGCGTCATCTGTGAAAACATTGGCGCGAATTTTTTCTCGTTTGAGTTTTTGTTTGGCAAGAGATACGGCACGCGGGGAAAAATCAAAACCATCTGCCTGCCAGCCTGCATTGACCAATGTGATGAGGTTGGTGCCGGTGCCACAGCCAATATCGAGTGCGCGCCCGGCGGGGTGGTTTGCCATGAAGTCGTACAATTCAGGTGGCGAGATGCCGCTATCCCATGGGGCGTTGCCGAACCAGTAACTAAGATCGAATTTAATTTGGCGGAGGAGGTTACTCATTGGCAAGGCTGTTGCGTACGCGTTGCGGGTCAAACTCGCCGACCATACGCCAGACTTCATTTCCATCGGCGTCAAAGTAGATGAAGGTGGGTGTGAATTCAAAGCCATATACAGGAGAAAGCTCCATGCCAACCTCTTCTTGGATGTTGAGGCTGATGATATGGATTTGATCGTTAAGTTCCAGTTCGAGCTCGTCAACGACGGGCTTTAGCGAGACGCAGCGTATTCAGAAGGGGGATTGGAATTCGAGTAGGACGGGTTTGCCTGCGCCGATCATGGCTTGGACTTCTTTGGCATCGTCCATGAGCGGGGTGGAGCGCGGGTGCAAGGTTGCCCAGGCAACGATGAGCCCGGCGACGATAACACCGAAGGCAAGATAATCGTTCCATTTGGGTTTATTTGCCAGTAAAATGACCCCGGCGATCAGGGCGAAACCGGCTGAAATGAAGATAAATGAATATTCGCCGAAAAGGGTGCTCATGGGGTTCCAGTTACAGAGTTGTCATATTTAATGAGTGACGCATCTCACTTTGACAATTCATTTGAGTTCTTTTACAATCGTACAACCTGCTTGACAAATTTATATAACAGGAAGGTAACTTACGATGAAAGAGTATACCACCGAGTTTATCCGCAACGTTGCATTAGTGTCGCATGGCGGAGCAGGAAAGACCATGCTTGCAGAAGCCTTTCTGCATGTAACGGGGGCAACCACCCGCCTTGGCAAGGTGGAAGATGGAACCACGATTTCTGACTACGATGACGAAGAACACCGGCGAAAAATATCGATTTATACGAGCGTGATCCCGGTTGAGCACAAGAATTACAAGATCAATTTTCTTGACGCGCCAGGCTACACTGATTTTGTAGGCGAGATGGTCTCTGCCTTGAGTGTAGCTGATGGCGCGATTATTTTAGTAGATGCAGTTGCAGGCATCGAAGTGGGCACCGAACTTGCTTGGCGCTACTGTGACCAATTCAACCTTCCGCGTTTCTTTGTAATCAACAAGATGGATCGCGAGAATGCAGATTTTCAAAAAACATATGATGCCATTAAAGAATTTGTAGAGGCACATGGCAAGCGCGTCGTTCAGGTTCATATCCCCATCGGCGAGAAGCATGACTTCAAAGGTGTGGTGGATGTGATCGGCATGAAGTCGTACATAGGTGACGGCAAAGTAACCGGTGAGATTCCAGCTGAGCTTAAGGAAGCTGCTGAAAAGGCACACTTTGCGATGGTGGAAGATGCCGCCGAAGGTGAAGATGAATTGATGGAAAAATATCTCGAGAACGGCTCTCTCTCCGACGAGGAAATGGTGCGCGGTCTCGAAGATGTGGTCTACGCTGGGAGCTTTGTGCCGGTCTTTTGCGCAGCAGGTGCTCATGAGATCGGAACAATCGCGCTTCTCAACGACATTATTGACTTGATCCCATCGCCAGTCCAGGCTGTGAAACGTGTTGCACAAGGTAAAGACGGTGCAGAAGAATTGAAACCCTCTGACTCGGCTCCATTGGCGGCGTATGTGTGGAAGACTACGGCTGATCCATTTGTGGGGAAGATGACCTACTTCCGCGTGTTCTCTGGCTCGTTGCAAGCAGATGCCCATGTATGGAATCAGAACAAGAGTGCCGATGAGCGTATGTCTGGCATGCACTTTCAGCGCGGCAAGGAAGCCCTTCCTGTAAAGGTGATTCATACAGGCGATATTGCTGTTGTTTCTAAATTAACAGTCTCTGCCACTGGCGATACATTTTGTGATAAGGGGCATCCACTTACGATTGAGAAGCCTCAATACCCGGCTGCGTTGTATCGCGTGGCAATTGCTCCCAAGACCCAGGCAGATGCAGCAAAGATCTCGACGGTGCTCACCCGTTTGAGCGAAGAAGATATGACCCTCACCTGGCAGAACGATACTGCTACGCATGAAACCGTTTTACAGGGCATGGGCGACCAGCATATTGATGTGGCTGTACATCGTGCCCAAGCCAAATTTCAGGTAGGCATCACCACCCGTGAACCGAAAATTCCATATCGCGAGGGCATTACGCGCAAGTCTTCGGCGCAGTATCGTCACAAGAAGCAATCAGGTGGTGCCGGGCAGTTTGGCGAAGTGCATTTGCGCATTGAACCGTATATGGAAGGTGACTTTGATTTCCAAGATGCTTTGGTAGGCATGAACCTTTCCCGCTCTTATTTGCCTCCGATCGAAAAGAGCATCCGCGCTACGATGGAAAGAGGCGCATTCGCTGGGTACCCGATGAGCAATGTGCGTGTGATCGTTTACGATGGCAAGGAACATGAAGTGGACTCGAAGCCGATGGCATTTGAAATTGCCGGGCGTGAAGCCTTTAAGCTTGCTGTCCATGATGCGGGCCCTGTGTTGTTCGAGCCGATCATGACCGTCCGCGTTACCTGCCCGGATGCAAACATGGGCGATGTAATGAGCGACCTCAACACCCGCCGCGGGCGTGTGCAGGGAACCGAAACAGAACGCGGTATGACGACCATTATTGCGCATGTGCCAATGGCTGAGATGTTGAAGTACACCACCCAGGTTCGCTCTATTACTGGTGGACGTGGATACTTTGCAATGGAATTTGACCACTACGATACAGTCCCTTCACATATTGCGGCACCGATCATTGAGGCGCATAAGAAAGAAATGGAAGCGAAGAAAGAAGAATAGTGAGAGTGACGAGTAATACGTAATGAGTAAAGTCCCGAACCGTAATCCGTTCGGGACTTTTGTTTGGATTGGATTCCTGCGTTAAAATACCGATATGCCCACTGTGAAATTCCCCGCCTTGATGAAGTTTTATGTAGAGAACCAGAACGAATTTGACATGAACGGGTCGAATGTTGCAGAGTTATTGGATAATATCCTTCAGCGATATCCTACTCTCAAGCCGCATCTGTTCGATGCAAAAGGCGATCTGCGTCGTCACTTTAATATTTTTGTGAACGGCGTCCATGTGCGAGACCTGAACGGGATGGAGACTGCCTTGAAGAAAGAGGACAAGGTCATTCTAATGGCGTCGGCAGCAGGTGGAGCATTGTTCGACGATCTCTTGGATAAGAGTACCCGTTCGGGGCATTTTTGATATTGACAAAACCGGTAAGATTCATAAAATAGGCGCAATCTATGTATCAAACTATGAAAACACTATTGTATTGCTTGTGTCTGTCGCGGGGCTCGTAACTACCGCCTGAGATAGACACTCCTTCCGCAGTCAACGGAATTAGACGGTAGAACGACCCCCGCTTGCGAATTTCTAAAATCGCATGTGGCGTTTGTTCGCCGTCTTTTTGTTTGTCCGTTGACTGTTTTTATTTTAACTTGACTAGAAGAGAGAAGAGAAATGACTTTACTGGACCTACGATTAACCGAATCGAATACGATTCCACTGGATAGCCTTGCCTATCATGTGGGGAATACGCCGCTTCTTCCGCTTCGTAGAATCAACCGAGGCTTGTCTCCACGGGTGCAAGTTTTTGCTAAGGCTGAATGGTTCAACCCCGGCGGCTCTGTCAAAGATCGCCCTGCCTTGAATATCATTCAGAACGCCATTCTCAATGGAAATTTGAGTGGTGGCAAACGCCTGCTGGATTCAACCTCTGGCAATATGGGCATTTCTTATGCTACGTTTGGTGCGGCATTGGGAATTCCCGTCACCTTGGCGGTGCCTGCCAGCGCCAGCGCCGAGCGGATTTCCATTCTCAAAGCCCTGGGCGCGGAATTGATTCTGACCGACCCGTTAGAAGGCTCAGATGGTGCCATTCTCAAAGCGCGTGAGTTGGTGGCAGAATCTCCGGAAAAGTATTGGTATGCCAATCAGTACGATAACGAAGCCAATTGGCAGGCGCATTACGTCAGCACCGGACCTGAGATCGTGCGCCA
>JBDKJK010000274.1:0-3697 GCA_039796675.1 Chloroflexota bacterium | reverse complement strand
ACAAATTGAGATCATGCTCATCGCATCCATCGTCGCCGTCACCTGCTCATTGCTTGGCGTCTTCCTCGTGCTGCGCCGTATGGCAATGATGAGCGACGCCATCAGCCACACGGTTTTGCTTGGCATCGTGCTTGCGTTCTTCATCACCAAAAGTCTCACGTCGCCGTTGCTGCTCGTTGGCGCGGCATTGATGGGTGTCATCACCGTCAGCCTCGTGGAGTTGCTCAACCGCACACAACTCGTGCGCGAAGATGCCGCCATTGGTTTGGTCTTCCCTGCCATCTTCAGCGTTGCGGTCATTCTCATTTCGCGCTTTGCAGGTGACGTACATCTCGATACTGATGCTGTCTTGCTTGGTGAGCTTGCCTTCGCACCGTTCAACCGCATTAAGCTGTTTGGGCTTGATCTTGGACCCGAAGCACTATACAGCACGGGAAGCATTCTCATCCTCAATCTCATCTTTGTGATCGTCTTTTACAAAGAACTCAAACTCGCCACCTTCGACCCCGCCCTCGCCGCCGCGCTTGGCTTTTTACCAACCGTCATTCACTACGCATTGATGACACTCGTTTCACTCACTGCCGTCGGTTCGTTCGACGCCGTCGGCTCGGTACTTGTGGTGGCATTCATGATTGCACCGCCCGCCGCCGCATATTTATTGACAGATCGCCTATCACGCATGTTGGTTTATTCCGCACTCATCGGAGTCTTCTCTGCTGTGAGCGGGTATTGGCTCGCCTACATTTTGGATGCATCCATCGCAGGCTCGATGGCAACAATGACAGGCGCCTCTTTCTTAATCTCGTACCTGTTCGCCCCCGAGCGCGGACTCTTCGCCCAAGCCCGGCGCCGCCAAAACCAGCGCATCGAATTCGCCCTCACCATGCTGACGATGCACATCGCCAATCACACCGCGGCACACGAAGCTGAGATCGAGAACGAAGTTATTCACCTCAACGAACACCTCAAATGGACTCCGCAATTCGCCATGGAAGTCGTCGGCATCGCCGAACGCAATGGCTTGGTGACGCAGAAGAACGGTCTACTCAGCCTCACTAAAAGCGGATTGAAACGGGCAAGCCAGGAATTCAATAATTAACCAGCATGGCGCACCCCGATTTAAGGTTTCGCGGGTGCGTCCATTCTTAAAAGCAAACGGGATGTGGACAAATTCTAAAGACGCAGATTTGTCAATCTTTTTCCGCACATTTCGCATTCGCTCTCGTCCGTGAAGGTGTAGGAAGCGCCTACTTAAGTAGTTTCACCTGCCAACCCTAGTCATTGATAAAACCTGCCATACATCATCTTGACAGGTTTTATTTTATCCACTAACATATGAATACTTGCTCATATATTCAACTATGAAACTAACCGAACTTAAAGCCATCAAACTTGCCGAACTCTTCAGCTCCCTCAGCGATGCTAGCCGCATCCGTATCATCTCCCTACTCATGGACGGAGAAATGTCCGTCCGTGCCCTCGCCGATGGACTTAACATGACCGAATCTGCCGTCTCGCATCAACTGCGCCGGCTACGCCATATGCACCTCGTTCGTGCGCGCAAATCAGGCAGGCAGGTCTTCTACTCACTAGATGATGATCATGTAGCGCGATTATTTACACTTGGGCTCGATCATGTTCAACACGGATAACCAATGAAAATATTTCTTCTCCTTTATATATTGCTATTCTTCGGGCTGGCAATGGTCTTACCCTCTTATCGTGTGTGGAAGACTACCGGAATTAACCCATATAAACTTGGCAACTCTGACTCAGCGCACGATTACATTGGCATTCTCTTCCGCCTAACCCTGACTGCAACAGTGGTCGTAGTGTTTCTGTTCGTCTTCCTTCCCAGTTTGTATAATTATCTCATTCCTATAGCATATCTGATACAGCCCATACTGAATGCCCTTGGCGTTTTCCTTTTGAGTATTTCAGTCATTTGGGTTCTGATTGCCCAAGCCCACATGCAAAAGTCTTGGCGCATTGGCATAGATGAAGACGTAAAAACAGAACTTATTCAAACTGGCTTGTTCAAATTTTCGCGCAACCCTATCTTCCTGGGAATGCGTATGATGTTGGTGGGGCTTTTTCTTGTACTACCCAGCGCAGCGACACTAACCATTCTTATCTCAGGGGATCTGCTTATCCAAATCCAGGTCCGCCTTGAAGAAGAATTCCTTGAACGCACTCACAAACAAGCCTACATTCATTACAAGAAAAAAATCAGGCGATGGTTATAAAACCATCGTATTGCAACAACTTTTACCCAAGGAAAAGAACATGCCAAAACGAAAAAAGAGCCATCAAAAACCATTTCCCATCTTTCTGTTTATCGGCGGTGGAATTGTCCTGATCGTAGCAGCTATACTGCTTGCCAACTCAAATAAAGCCGCTCCAATAGAACCCCCCATTACAGAAGAAATTCCCCACCCAGAGATTCAACGCACCTCGCTGGAAGATGCCAAAGCCGCATTGGATTCAGGTTCCGCGATCCTGCTTGATGTCCGCTCGGCGGAAGCATATGCTGGGCAACATATCACAGGTGCGATCAACATCCCAACTGCAGAAATCGAAACCCGCCTCGCAGAACTGGATCCGAATGCGTGGATCATCCCCTACTGTACCTGACCAAACGAAGAATCGAGCGCCCGTGCGGCGTCCATCCTGATCGAAAATGGTTTTACCAACGTCACCCCTTTGCTTGGCGGGTTTGAAGCCTGGTTCAATGCGGGGTATCCCGTGCAACCGTAAAACAACATGCATAACCATACACACTCGCACATTGGCGACCTGACCCAGCAAACCACCAAACGCCTTACCCTTTCGTTGATTCTCACGGCGGCATTCGTGGTCATTGAAGTCGTTGCGGGCATCTTCGGCAACAGCCTCGCGCTACTCACCGACGCAGCGCACAACTTCACCGATGTGATCGCGTTGGGATTAAGCTGGTATGCACTGCATCTTGCTACAAAGCCCGCCCACGCAGGCAAGACCTTCGGCTACCACCGCGTTGGGATTCTCGTTGCCCTTATCAATTCAACAACATTGATCCTGATCGCCTTTGGGATTTTCGTTGAAGCCTACAAACGCTTCATATCCCCACCCGAAGTGGATTCAGTTATTCTGATAGGAGTCGGTGCTCTAGCCTTCATCATCAACCTTGTCACCGCCTTAATGGTCAAAGAAGGTAGCGAACATGATCTCAACCTGCGCAGCGCCTTCCTGCATTTGATGGGAGACGTAATATCCACACTTGGAGCAGTCATTGCAGGCATCATCATCGCCTTCACAAGATGGAACTGGCTCGACCCGCTCGTCAGCGTGTTAATCGGAGGGTTCATCCTATATAACGCCTGGGGCATCCTCAAGCAGACTATTCATATCCTGCTCGAAAGCACACCTGAAAATATCGACATGACCGAGATGGTTACAGACATCCGCAAATTAGACGGGGTGCAAGACATCCACGATCTGCATGTCTGGAGCATCAGCGAAAACCTGCGCATGCTCTCCGCTCACGTAGTTATTGACAATATCTCTGTTGGTGAAGGCGTGAGCATTCAACAAAATATTAACGAATTGCTTGCCCACAACTACAACATCCAACACGCCACCTTGCAAATGGAATGTGAAGGCTGTGGCAATGGATTGCTCTACTGCCAGATTCATGAGCATCACCACCAACACGTTT
>JBDKJK010000273.1:0-7527 GCA_039796675.1 Chloroflexota bacterium | reverse complement strand
TGGTGAGCTTGCGAACCAGATCTTGCACCATCGGCATACGAGAAGAACCACCGACCAAGACAACTTCATCAAGTTTACTGGCATCCATGCCGGCATCTTTGAGCGCGGCTTCGAACGGCTTGCGACAACGTTGGAGCAGGTCTTCGGTCATTTGCTCGAATTTAGAGCGGCTGAGTTTCAATTGCAAATGTTTCGGACCGGAAGCATCGGCAGTGATGTACGGCAGGTTGATCTCTGTTTCCATCACGGTCGAGAGTTCGATCTTGGCTTTTTCTGCGGCTTCGCGCAAACGTTGTAAGGCTTGGCGATCTTGGCGCAGGTCGATGCCCTGATCTTTCTTGAATTCATCAGCGGCCCAGTTGGTGATGCTCTGATCCCAGTCATCGCCGCCGAGGTGCGTATCACCATTGGTGGCTTTCACTTCGATCACACCTTCGCCTACTTCAAGGACAGATACGTCGAACGTACCGCCACCAAGGTCGAAGACGAGGATGGTTTCATTCTTTTTCTTATCAAGACCATATGCCAAAGCAGAAGCAGTCGGCTCGTTGATGATGCGCAACACTTCCAAGCCTGCGATCTTGCCAGCATCTTTGGTAGCCTGACGTTGGCTGTCGTTGAAATACGCCGGGACGGTGATCACCGCCTGCGTGACAGCTTCGCCTAAATACGCCTCAGCATCGGACTTTAGCTTGCCCAACACCATCGCGCTTATTTCCTGCGGTGAGTATTCCTTGCCATTGACCGGGATCTTAACACGCACATCGCCTGTCGGACCTTGTGCCACTTGATATGGAACCATGGCGCGTTCAGAAGCGGTCTCGTCAAAATGACGCCCGATGAAGCGTTTAATGGAATAAATAGTGTTATCTGCGTTGACCACAGCCTGGCGTTTGGCGGTCTGCCCGACCATGCGTTCACCATTCTTGTTGAACGCCACCACCGACGGGCATAAACGCCCGCCTTCTGCTGTAGTGATCACAGTGGCAGAGCCGCCTTCCATTACGGAGACGACGCTGTTGGTCGTGCCGAGGTCAATTCCTATGATTTTGCCCATGAGAAATCTCCTTATATCTCTTATTCAATGCTCCCATGTTAAACGAGATATGCAAGAATTCTGTTAACGATACGTAGGTTTTGGGTAAAAGCGCGGGCGGCTCTTGTGAGCCGCCCGCGTGAAACTTATTCTTTACCGATCTCTACCCATTCGAAGATTACAGACACGGGAGTTTCTGCAAATGAAGAAGCGGTGATGCCCACACTGCCTTCTTTCAGCCCGTAGTTTGTCACATCCACCCGCCTGATCAGGTTATCATTGAGATACAGGTGCAGGAAGTTATCTTCACAAAAAAGCCCGACTTCATTGGCTGTATTCAAGGCGAACTGATTGCTGCTCTCATTGAGGATGGGAATGTATTTAACCACCCCCGGAGATAGCCACTGACCAAGCAGAATGCTATACGTCCCATCGGTGGCGGCATTGAACTCATACCAGCCATCTGACGTGTAGCGGCAGATCAACCCAACCGAGCCGCTTGGCGTGATGGTTACATTTGCACGTACAAACACGTTGGAATAGGTATGCGCCGCATAAACGCCAACAAACCAGGTATCAGGCGACGAAGTACCAATGCGCAATGAACCATTTTCAATGGAAGAGGTCAGTGCAGTTGCCCCGCCTGTTTGAATAAATTCCCAATACTGGGAAGGGGTGTCGAACTGCTCGGTAAAATAGAGGGGAGGAGGGGCAGGCGTAGCGGTGGATGTAGCAGTAGCGGTTTCAGCGATGGAATCTGTTTGCGGGGTGCTGCCAGCTTCTGGCGGTGATGGAAGCGTTGCTGTATGGGTGGGGTCTGCCAAAGGCGTAGAAACTGGCATATTGCAGGCAGAGGTTAGGAGGAGGCATCCAATCAGAAATATTTTTTTCATGCCGCTTCTTATATCATAGGATTGTATCTCCCCCGGGAATCAATCCTTGCCCGTCATAATGACCGGGCAAGGATGAAGGTGGAGATGCCGGGAATTGAACCCGGGTCCGAAAGATTCGACCCTCGGAACTCTACGAGCGTAGCCTACCGTTAGTCGTCATCACAGGCATCCCGGCAAGCTGGTAAGCCTATGACCATCTGCTAGTCTTTCGCGTGTTTAGCAGAATCACACGCGGCACTTCATCTTTGTTTCGCCCGGTCCGTCACCCGATGAAGGGCGGTGCCGGTGGACGTGACATCCTAAGATGTCAGACTGTTATGGTTCGCCTTAGGCGGCGAGGGGCATAGCAGCGTAAGTGCGGTTGTTGGCACTTAAAGGTTGCACTGAGTTTACGAGATCGGTGCGCGCTCGGCTCGCATTCCGGGACCAGCCTCTCCCGTCGAAGCCTGTCATCCCCATGACTGAGGACCTTCCCCATAGCTGGGGACCTTCCTCTTGGAACTTCGGCAATTTTCAGGTGTCCCTGTTTTTATTATAGCACGACCGTTATGCTCAAAAGTTGGTGACTTGTCCAGTATAATTAGAGGGCGGGTTGATTTCGTTGCAGTAACCTATTCAGAAGAAGAAACCCCGTGAGATGAGGAATAAATGCCTGAGAGAATTTTGGTTGTCGATGACGATGTAGATACCCTGCGATTGGTTGGGCTGATGTTGCAACGCCAGGGGTATGAAGTGCTTGCGGCGTCGAACGGCTCATTGGGGTTAACAAAGGCGTTCGAAGAACGCCCAGACCTGATCCTATTGGATGTGATGATGCCAGATATGGACGGTTTTGAAGTAACCCGCCGCCTGAGGAAAAACCCTGCTACGGCATCGATTCCGATCCTTATGTTTACTGCCAAAAACCAGTTGGACGACAAGGTGGCTGGCTTCGAAGTTGGGGCAGATGATTACCTGACCAAACCCACACACCCTACCGAGCTTCAAGCACATGTAAAAGCCCTATTGTCACGCTCTTCTACACCTAAAACACTAGAAGAACCTCAAGCCGCTGTAAATGGAAAGCAAGGCTATGTGATCGGTGTCCTTTCTGTGCGTGGCGGGCTGGGCGTTTCCACGGTGGCTTCGAATCTGGCGGCGGCACTGCTCAACAACGCCCAATCTGATGTAGTTCTTGTAGAAATGACCCCTGGGCAGGGAACCTTGGGGATGGATCTGAATCTGGCTGACCAATCTGCCCTCGCGGATATGCTGCGAGGAGCACCCATGGAGTTGACGCGGGAAAAGGTGCAAGCGTCGTTGGTAACCCACAGCTCAGGTTTAAAAATTTTGGCAGCTTCTGATAATCCGCGTGAAGTGGATCTTTCTAACCGTGCTGAAAATTTTGAACTTCTCGTTAACCGTCTCGCCTCTATGGCACGCTTCATTGTTCTGGACCTCGGGTCTGGTCTGTCTTCCTCGGTGCAAAAAGTACTGCCCTTGTGCAAAGAACAGATCGTGGTTCTCGAAGGCATGCCAAATTCCATTCAACACACGCGTGTAATGTTAAATGAACTCACCGAACTAAAGGTAGACCCCAAAACCGTTTCGGTCGTGCTCAACAATCGCCAACGCTCAGATACACAAATCCCCTGGGCACAGGCACAGGAACGTTTGGGGCATCCGATTGCCACCACATTGACGCCCATGCCGGAGCTTTTCACACAGGCATTACGTTTGCACACTCCAGCGGTATTGGCACAACCTGGGAACATGGTTTCACAGCAAATTATTAAATTGGCAGATACCATCCTTGAGCGTGAAAAGGTGAAATGAACACACCCACTCCCCAGACTCAGACGAGCATTGAATTTGCCGCAGATCTGATACGCCAGTCGAAACATACCGTGGTTCTAACTGGCGCTGGGGTTTCCACCCCGTCGGGAATCCCAGATTTCCGTTCTTCGGGGTCTGGTTTATGGTCACGTGATGAACCGCTAGAAGTGGCATCGCTCAACACGTTTCGAACAAATCCGAATCAATTCTTCGAATGGTTCCGCCCCTTGGCACGACAAATGTTCGAAGCCATGCCCAATACGGCACATACAGCACTAGCCCAGCTCGAAGAACGAGGGTACATAAAAGCCATCATCACCCAAAACATCGATACCCTTCACCAAAGATCGGGCTCCGGAACTGTAATTGAAATGCACGGCACAATGCAAACCCTTACCTGCACTCAGTGTTATCATCAGGTACAGGCGGAGGCATATATCGCTACATTCGTTGAAACTGGTGAAAAGCCGCGTTGCCCCAAATGCAACCAGGTGTTAAAACCTGATGTCATTCTTTTTGGAGAGCAACTGCCGCAAGCAGCCTGGCAGGCAGCCCAACGCCAGGCACGCAGCTGTGACTTGATGATCGTTGCCGGCTCTTCCCTTGAAGTGCTACCCGTTGCTGGGCTTCCTATGCAGGCGCTCGATCGCGGGGCACATCTCATCATTATCAATAATACGCCCACTTATTTGAACGTACGTGCAGATGTGGTCATCCTCGAAGATGTTGCGATGAGCCTACCTGCCATTACAGAGAGAGTACTCTATGGCTGAAATCAAAACGGAACGACTGGACAGTTACCGCCGCCTGATCGACATCTCGCGCGATCTCGCCTCTACCCTCGACTTGGACATCCTGCTTTCACGCATTGTGCATGCCGCCGCAGAGATCAGCGGTGCTGAAGCCGCTTCCATTTTGCTGTATGACGATGCTTCGCGCCAACTGTATTTTCAGGTTTCCACCAATATGGACGAATCTACGCGGCGCGGTATCACTGTTCCGCTCGATGGCAGCATTGCCGGTTGGATCGTCACGAACCGCAAGCCGGTGCGCATCACCAACGCACATGAAGACCAACGCTTCTACTCGAACGTTGAGGCGATCACTGGTCTTTCCACTCAATCGCTGCTTGGCATTCCGCTGATTACCAAGAACAAGATCGTCGGCGTACTCGAAGCGCTCAACAAACACAGAGGCAAGTTCTCAGAAACCGACGAGTCTCTTTTGATGGTGCTTGGGGCGCAAGCCGCTGTAGCGATCGAGAACACTCGCCTCTTTCAACAATCAGACTTGATCTCGGAATTCGTCCACGAGCTGCGCACACCGCTTTCTTCTCTCAGCACCGCCACCTACTTGTTGCTTCGTCCCGAAATGTCGCAAGATCAGCGCGACCAGATCGTTCAGAATATTCATAACGAGACCATGCGCCTGAATGCGCTGGCATCCTCCTTCCTAGATCTGGCACGCTTAGAGTCAGGGCGGGTTCAGTATCGTAAGACCATTTTCAGCCTGGCAGACCTGATGTATGAATGCAAAGACATTATGGCAAGCAAAGCCATTGAAGATAACATCCACTTGCGTGTTGAATCGCCTGAAGGGCTACCTCTTGTTGAGGCGGATCGTGACAAAATCAAACAAGTCTTTCTGAATTTGTTGAGCAACTCTATTAAGTACAACCGCCCTAACGGAACGGTTTTGTTGCGCGCCGAAGTACACGAGAACGAGGTCATGGTCATTATCCAAGACACCGGCATTGGCATCCCCGATGAGGCGCTTCCGCATCTCTTTCAAAAATTCTTCCGTGTACGCGAACACGAAACGCGTGCCTCTGGCACCGGGTTGGGGCTTTCCATCTGTAAACAGATCGTGCAGGGGCATGGCGGGCGCATCGAAGTAAAAAGCAAAATGGGCGTAGGAACCGTGTTTATGCTCTACCTCCCCCGCACCACCAAAACCGTCCCACGTGATCTGGAACAACTTCCTGCCAAGAAGGTAAAAAAATAACAACCCATCCATAGATGGGAGATAAGTACGGTTTGACTTTTTAGATTGAAGATTGTAAACTTGCTCTCAGCAATTTAGGCAAGCAATAAGATTTTTTCGGAGGAAAAAGATGGCGCAATATCAGTTTGTGATGAGGTCAGGTCCGACACCAGGGGTTACCTTCCCGCTCGAAGGTGAGCAACTCACCATTGGGCGCGATTCGACCAATGGTGTTGCAATCAATGATTCAGAAGTTTCCCGCAAACATGCACGGCTGATGTTCCAGGGCGGCAAGTATGTTCTTGAAGATCTCGGCTCTACCAACGGCACTTTTGTAAACGGACAACGCCTTGCCGGTCCGGTTGTGCTCAAAGCGGGCGATGTTGTCTCGTTGGGCGAACAGATCGTTCTCATGTACGATGCGATCGCCGCGGATGCAGGTGCGACCATGGCGGTTTCTCGCAAAGCAGTACAAACGGCAGTGCCCTCAGCACCCTCCTACGCTCCACAACAGGCGCCTGCATACGCTTCTCCTCCCGCTTATGCTCCGCCTCCTCCTGCCAAAAAGAGCAATATGCTGCCCATCTTTATCGGCGTCGGCGCACTGCTTTTCATTTGTATTTGCGGAGGTTTCTTCTGGTGGGTCGACTCAACCTATCGCTGGTGTATTCTCTTCCCATTCATCTCTGGTTGCTGATCAAATCTGTTTTCACATCCTGCCCCGCGGATCCTCCCGCGGGGTTTTTGTTTTGCTAGAGGTTATGTTGTAAAATCCTTTATCTTTGATAGAATCGAAACACATCAAACACAGGACCCGTCGAAATGGAAAACACATCCAAACCTTCCTCCCCGGGCTGGGGTACCAACACCAAACTGGTTGTCGCTCTTACCATCGTCGTCATTATCGGCGCGCTGCTGGTTAAATTTCAATTCATTATCACTCCCCTAGTGATGGCATTTCTGCTTTCCTACCTTTTTCACCCAGTGGCAGATTTTCTTCAGCGTAAACTACGATTTTCATGGAACGCCTCGGTTGGCGTGATCTTTTTGATCGTCATCATTCTGCTGCTTGGTTTGCTCACTCTCGGCGGAGTAGGGTTGGTGCAGCAGATACAAAGCCTGGTCACCATCGTACAAGATGCCCTGCTAACCCTGCCACAATTGATCGAAGAGGTTTCAGGGCGGGTCATTCAATTTGGTCCTTTCAAACTCGATTTCAGCGCACTAGATCTGAACGATCTCAGTCAGCAAGTGCTTGGCATGGTACAACCTTTGCTCAGTCGCACTGGCTCATTGCTCGGAACCGTAGCAGGCAGTGCTGCCAACTTCCTCGGCTGGACGTTATTCGTAATCCTCGTCTCTTACTTCACACTCGTTGAAAGCAAAGGATTACGCGACCAGATCATCAACGTCGACATCCCCGGCTACAACCAAGACCTTTCCCGCCTCAGCCGTGAACTAGGGCGCATCTGGAATGCCTTCCTACGCGGACAGATCATCATCTTTTTCATGGCAGTCATTATCTACTCCATTGTATTAAGTGTGCTCGGCGTGCATTACGCCATCAGCCTCGCCTTTCTTGCTGGGCTGGCACGCTTCGTTCCATACGTGGGTCCCGCCGTCAACTGGGCATTGCTGATCATCGTCGCCTATTTTCAAGAATATTCCCTCTTCGGTCTGCCCGACCTGACATACACGATCATCGTCCTGATCATTGCCCTCATCATCGACCAGATCTTCGATAACATCGTCAACCCGCGCATCATGTCCAACGCGCTCAAGGTACACCCGGCGGCTGTT
>JBDKJK010000272.1:0-3477 GCA_039796675.1 Chloroflexota bacterium | reverse complement strand
ATGAATTGCAAGGTCGCTTGCGTTGTCTGTTTGAAAGAAAGAAATACTAAGTCCGCTCTCTTTGGCGGCAGAGCGCAGCTCGGGTAGTCCACTGGCAATAATCGGTCTGCCCCATGTCGCTGCCTGATACAAAACACTGGAAGAACCAGTCGATGCAGAATATGGCAGAACAACAATAGAAGCTTGCTCAAAAATGGAACGAACAGAGTCTTCGGGCACATCCACCAGCCAGCGGATATTTTTTAATGAGTTGTATCTTTCTATCAATGTTTGGGCGTACCCTGGAAAGCGATAATGCTCTGCTCCGGCAATCGTAAGTTTTAAGTTGGGTCTTTCTGGCAACATACTTTCATAGGCAGCGACCAAAACCTCAATTCCCTTGAAGGGTGCAAAGGTCGAGAAGAACAGTAAATTTTCTGCATCAGAGTTCGTTAATACATTGGGCTCGTGATAAGAGCCAATTGGGATGTGAATGCTTTTTTTATGCGGGTACTGTTCTGAAAGCCAATCTGTATATTGCTTCAACGTCAGGCAGATGACATCGGCTTGCAATGCCATGCGTGTGATCAACCGCGCTCCCATTTTTGCAAAAATCCCCCCGGGTGCTTGCAGAGCATGCAGGTCACTTAGCTCAACAACTTCGTGTAATGTAGCAACCGTTGGAATCCCTAGTTTTTTGGTACGTGCAACAGTTGAAAAGCCAGAAAGATTTGCCAAAGGCGATTTGCCAAAAGCACTCACCCCAAGGTTAAACCAGACCACATCTGGCTTTTTTTGTTTTAATGCCGCCAGAATATTCGTGCCCACATTCGCATGATCGATCTGCCACGGATACTCCACCTCGAAATTGAGCGACCCTAATACTGGTGCGGCACCATTGGTTGCGCCTGCTAAAATACTGATCCTGTCAAAGGCATTTGTATTTGCAAGCGCTCGGCTGATATGAAAACCATACTGTCCAATACCGGTAATGGCTGGGGGAAACGGAGTAACTACGGCTAAATGCATACGGCAATAATGAAAATTATCTCACATTGAAATCAATCTCACAACCCAAAGTGTTTGACAGATGCAAATTCGCGCATTATAGTTTTGGCGTGACGAATTCACATAGTGTACACAATGCCATCCTTAAAACGTTAGCATATTCGGATGTGTTTGATTACCCACTGACCTTTGACGAACTGCACCGATATTTGACCGCTTCCGCGCCTCGAGCCGACCTTTTAGCCTGCCTCAATGAGTTGAACGTAGTCTCCGCTGAAAACGGGTTCTACTACCTGGCAAATCGAGAAGAGATCGTACACATTCGTAAGGACCGTGAGCAGCGTTCACGTGGAGCCTTCCAACGAGCCTGCCGGTATGGGATGGTTCTAGGCAGCCTGCCTTTCGTTCGCATGGTCACGTTGACCGGGTCACTGGCAATGCTCAACCTCACACGCGATGCCGATATAGACTATATGCTCGTCACTCAGCCGGGGCGTTTGTGGCTGGCGCGTTCTTTTGCCGTGCTATATGGCAGGCTGATGCGAATATTCGGTGACCGCATTTGCGTCAATTTGTTGGTGTCTGAGTCTGCGCTTGAATGGCATCCGCAAGATTTGTATTCTGCCCGAGAGATATCTCAGATGATTCCACTGGTGGGGATGGATGTGTATCATCGCTTGCGGGCAGCCAATGCCTGGACAAAAAACTTTTTACCCAATGCCGATTCTGCCCCAGCATTAACGCCTGCCGCAAGACCTGCATCTGCTTTTCAGCGATGGCTTGAAATGCCGTTTTCTGGAAAAATCGGCGATGTGTTTGAAAAACTAGCAATGCGGTTTCAGTTAAAAAAGATCGCTCGCACCTATGGCACAGGCAACGAAGCCAATTTTTCAGCCGATTTGTGTCAGGGAAATTTTCACGATCATCGGCGGGGTACACAAGAATCATTTCATGAACGTCTGACTGTATTGAGCGAAGGAGAACTTCATTCGTGACACAAGTTTTATTTGGACAATCGTATTACCTGCGCTTTGACCCCAAGCTTTGGCGCGCCATGCAGCCCTATCCGCCTTTGGGTACCTTGTATGCAGCAAGTTATATCCGTGAGAAGGGATATACGGTTGAATTATTCGATGCCATGCTGGCAGAGTCTGAGGGGGAGTGGGCAAAGTCGCTGGATGAGCATCAGCCGCAGTATGCGGTTATCTATGAAGATAACTTTAATTATCTCTCCAAAATGTGTCTCTCCCGGATGCGCGAAGCGGCGTTCACAATGATTCAAATGGCAAAACAGCGTAGGTGTACGGTCATTTTGTGCGGGGCAGATGTCACGGATCATTATGAAAAATATCTTGAACAGGGCGCGGATTACTGTATTCTTGGCGAAGGCGAAGAAACGCTTGCAGAATTGCTAGACCAGTTATCGGCGGGGAACGATGCGCGGGATGTCATTGGTCACGCTTCACGTTTGACATTGCATCCTTCACGTCGCCCCGATATTAAGAATGTCGATGCGCTTCCATTCCCAGCATGGGACTTGGTGGATGTGCAAAAATATAAGAAGCTTTGGCTTGAACGACATGGTTATTTTTCGATGAACATGGTCACAACGCGCGGCTGCCCGTATCACTGCAATTGGTGTGCCAAACCGATCTGGGGACAACGATATAACTCGCGCTCGCCCGAGAATGTGGCGGCGGAAATGAAATGGATTAAGGAAAATTTTGCGCCTGACCATATTTGGTTTGCTGATGATATTTTTGGTTTGAAGCCAAATTGGGTGGAACGATTTGCCGATTTGCTGATCGAGAAAGACGCGGTGATTCCATTCAAATGCTTGAAGCGTGCCGACTTGGTGACCGAGAAAACGGCGGCGGCTCTGGCAAAAGCCGGTTGCAAGATCGTTTGGGTGGGCGCGGAATCTGGCTCGCAAAAAATTCTGGATGCGATGGATAAAGGCGACAAGGTCGAAGATATTTATCGTGCGGCGAAGTTATTACATGCCAATGGAATTAAGATTGGTTTCTTTCTGCAATTTGGCTACCCAGGTGAAACATGGGACGATGTGCAATTGACCTTGAAGATGGTTCGCGACTGTATGCCAGATGATATCGGTATCTCTGTTTCGTATCCGCTGCCAGGGACGAAATTCTATGAACGCGTCAAACTTGAGCTTGGCGAAAAACAAAACTGGGTCGACTCAGACGATCTTGCCATGCTCTATCGTGGACCGTTTCCGCAGGAGTTTTATCGTATTCTGCATGGGCGGGTGCATCATGAGTTCCGTCTGCGCAAGGCGTGGAAGAAGCTTGAGGTGCGAGGCATGTTGCTTTCGCCTTATTATGCCTTGGGTTGGGCACGCAGCGAAATGCGCCTGCGTTCGTTTGCGCGGTAATCAAAAAACGGACAACCGCAAGGATTGCCCCTACCATATATGTTAAAAAATATCTTCTGGACGGTTCTGTCACGTTATGGAGCGCAAGGGTTGGG
>JBDKJK010000271.1:0-4916 GCA_039796675.1 Chloroflexota bacterium | reverse complement strand
TTTGAGTTTGGGTGCGGTTCTGCAAACCGATATACAAGATCACCGCAGAGACAGCCGCCACAGCCGCCAACGCCCAATAGGTGTAACGACCAGCGTCTAATGACGGCATTCCATTGCCGATCAAAATCTTCGGGAGTTGCAGCACAACGAAAACCGTCAGAAGCGCACCGATGCCATTGCCCACCCCCAGCAACCCTGAGGCTTTGCCGCGGTCTTCATCCATTGCATAATCTGCGATGACGGTGGCGATCATCGTCGTCACGGCAGATGAACCGAGCGCGAATAATCCGCGAAAGATAAAAAGGGATGTAACACTTTCCACGTTGGGATAATCCAACAAGGACAAACCCATCAGCAGAAAACCCAATGAGAAAACCAATTTGCGTCCGAATTTGTCGGAGAGCGTGCCCCATCCACCAATGGAAAGGAGAATGACGATCTCCGCAAAGAATTGCAGATTGCCACTCAATACGCCCTGTTGTGATTCGGGGATATTGAGCACTTCTGACAATAGGAATGGTTGGAACTGTGGCAGGAAGGTGAACAGCAACAGCGATGTGACCGTGGCAAAGTAATAAGTGAACATATTCCCCACCGTAATGCCAGGCATGAGTCGTACGGGACCAAATTTCTTCTGTGCAACTTCGGTTGTCATGGTTCTCTCCTCTAAAGTTCAGACGATGGACGACAGACCATAGACCACGGTCAATCGTCAATCTAAAATCGTCAATCGTAAATCTAAAATGGACGCGGGGTTTCTCCCAACTCTAACGAGATCCACTTCAACTCAGTGAAATGCTCCACCGAATACTTCCCGCCGCTTCTGCCAATGCCAGACATGCCATAGCCGCCAATCGGCGCCATCGGGTCAGACTGGAACGAGTGTGCGCCGACATGCACCGACCCGCAACGGATTCGTCGCGCCGCGGTCATGCCGCGCACCAGGTCATTGGTCAACACACCCGCGCTCAAGCCGTAATCACTTTCGTTCGCAATTGCGATCATCTCATCAAACGATGGAACTTCCATCACCATCGCTACGGGACCGAACGTCTCTTCATCCCAGCATGCGCCCGAGCGCGGCGGGTTGTAAATGACCGTCGGCTGAAACACGAGTCCGTTATGCACCGCTCCACCTGTGAGAATTTCCGCGCCGCCATCTTTTGCGGCTTGCATGTGACGCAACACTTTATCCACCGCCCGCTGATTGATGAGCGGACCATACGCCGTTTTTTCATCACGCAAGTCACCAAGGTGCAAACTCGCCGCCTTCTTCGCCAACGCTTCAGCAAAGGCGCGTCCGTTCGGCGCTTCGACCAAAATTCTTGCACTCGACATACAGATCTGCCCGCCATGTGTAAACGCGCCTACCGCCGCGATCTCCGCCGCCTTGGTCACGTTCATATCATTCAAAATGAGCAACGGATTTTTCCCACCAAGTTCCAACTGCAACCGCTTCATCGATTGGATCGCAATCTCGCCAATCTTCACGCCCGTCGCCGTGGATCCCGTCAATGCAATGCCATTCACTTTGGGATGTCTTGCCAGCGGGCTTCCACACTCCGCGCCGAATCCTGTCACCACATTGAAGACTCCATCTGGAAGCCCCGCCTCATGCATGACCTTTGCCAGTTCCACCGCAATGAGCGGAGTCTCCTCTGACGGCTTCGCAATCACAGCATTGCCCGCTCCGAGTGGAAAGACGATCATCTTCGCCAGCAGAACCAACGGCGCATTGAAAGGCGAGATCGCCAACACCACACCCACAGGTTCACGGACAACCATTGACATGCGATGAGGTTTCTCGTTCGGCAGTGTATCCGCATACATGCGCCTCACCTCCCCCGCCGCAACCCTCAGTACCGACGCGGTATACAATACCTCATACTTCGCCTTCATCACCGCTGACCCGCTTTCGTCAATCAGCAGATTTAACAAGCGGTCATAATTCGCTTCGACGTTGTCCGCGCATTTGAGCAGAATCTTCTCACGCTCCGCAGGCGGCAGCGACGACCAATGCTCATACCCCTTCCGCGCCGACAAAACCGCCGCCTCCACATCCGCCTCTGTGCCCCGCGCTGCATGACCAAGAATCTCGCCCATCATCGGCGCGTAACTGGGGAATGTCTCGCCGTTGGCAGCAGGGATTTCTTTTCCGTGGATGAAGTGACCGTAAGTTTTCATAATTTTTTTATCCGTAGGGGCGGGGTCTCCCCGCCCAATAAATCGCTTGCCATAAACAGGGCGAGAGGACCTCGCCCCTACTTCAAATCCGTTCTTCCAACATGGATGCCCGCAACAAATACGCCCTAGCCTTCGCTGGGTCATTCGCTGCATCTGAAAGCGACTTGTTGCGCCGCTCGCGTTCCTCTTCCGCGCTCATCACCATGTTGTTATATTGCTGGTCAGTATAGAGTTGCACCGACTCGACCGCATACTGCCTGCGTTCGTTCGAGTAATCATCCAAGATCGAATCAGATTCGCCATTCCAAATCCGAATCATCTTTTCAGTTAGATTCGCCGCATCATGGATTCCACTGTTCATGCCCATGCCACCCGACGGGTTGTTATTGTGCGCCGAGTCACCCACCAACAACGCCCGCCCCACGCGGAAAGTATCCGCTACGCGTTGATGGACGCGATACAACTGTGTCTTTTTGATTTTGTAATCAGGTACTTCGCCGAAGAAGTTGGAAATCCGCGCTCGCAGATTTTCTTCCCTCATCGCCACTTCTTCGCTCTCGTCATCCGTCATGCGGAAAACGACGCGCACAATATCAGGCAGATTTAAAATGATGACCCATTCCTGCGGGTCAAAGATGTAACAGACTTGCGCCGCGCCAGGCAGCAGGTCTTCGGTTTTCATGTCACTGCCGATAAGCAAAAATCTATCTTCGTAGGTTTTGCCCTTGAAGCCGATATTCAACTGCTTGCGGACAGCGCTATGCGACCCGTCTGCGCCGACGATATATGAGCCGTCGCGTTCGACAATTCCATTCGACGTTTCAAATCGCGCTGTGACGTGTGAGCTGTAGTCAACAAAGTCAATGAGTTTGTGCCCCATGTGAACCTTGCCTGTGGATGTCGCTTCGACGGCAGGCTTCAACACACGCGTGGCGATATGCTGCGGACACTGCAAACGATACGGGTAGGGAGTATCGTCTGAAATGCAACCATAATCAAAGTCCGCGATGAGGCGGCGCGGAACGCGTTCCCAGTATTGCAGGCGATCTACTTTGTATCCATGCTGGATGATCTCATCCACCACGCCCCACTCTTTGAACATCTCAAGCGTCTTCGGATGAAACGTACTCGCGCGGATCTGCGTGTTGAGTTCCACGTCCATTTCGAAAACCTCGGCAGGGATTCCCGCGCGAGAAAGTGCCAACGCCAATGAAAGCCCCACAGGTCCCGCGCCAGCAATGAGGATGGGCAACTGATTACTGTTCACTGATTACTCGTATCTTGTAACTCGTAACTTGCACTACTCTCTCTCACCCGCATGAAGAATCCGCACCAAACGTTCGCGCATCGGCACACCGAGCATACGGTCTGCCAGAACATTCGCGGGGTCTTTCTCCACAATCGTTCTGCGGACAAGTTCATCGCGCTTCTTCAACGCCACACGTTTTTCCTGCGGAACAGGTTTGGCATTCTTCACCAACTCCACCCAATTGCGGACATAGTCCAACATGACCGACTCGACATGTGCTTTGAAATCCGCGAACGGAAGCAAGCCGCAGATCGCAATCGGCGACAATGTACCGCGTGTATAAAGATGAACAGGGTTGAAGGTTTTATACGCAGGGTTGCGGCGCAACTCGATCCACTTTTGATTCATCGCTTCATGATATTGGTCGAGATGATCGGGCGAAATGACAGGTTCATAGCGCGGCAGATAATCGACATAACAAAACACATCGGGTGCAGTTCCCAGAGCCATACCCAAATGCGGCACATCAATTTCATCTTTCACCCAGCAAGTAAGATGAATATTCGTAAAGCCCGTTTCAGGTTTGCCGATCCACGAGCGAATGACCCAATCAATCTTGTCACCTGTGTAGGTGAACATATTTCCAACCACATTGCCCTGCAAATCAGGAATCTGTTCAATGTCGGCACACTTCATATCCCGCCGCAGGTTCAAGCCAGTATTCACCATCTCCCACGCCTGCTCGCGCACGTTCAATAAATAGTTAAACGTCTCCGTGTTATCAACAGGTTTACGCGCGTCAAGCACATCTGCCAAATGTTGAACTGTATCTCCGCTCATGGTTATCTCCTTTTTATTTCGTCATTGCGAGGAGCGCACTTGTTCTTCGCGACGAAGCAATCTCCTACATAGTTGGGGATTGCTTCGGGCGAAAGTGCATCGCCCTCGCAATGACGGGTTAGCTAATTAGTGGCTCCGCCAACTTCCACGGTCTGCCATTCAAAACATCAGTGCGATGCGAAACCATCTTGTTCACCGCGGCAGCAGGGTGAATCTCCGCAACCGTCAAACCATCATTCGCCATAGTCACTACTGGGTAATTGATATTGCCATCGAACGGTCGGTTCTTCCACTCCGTCCACAACGTAAAATCTTCAGTGATGGCATAAATACCGCTATCACTTTTACTCGCCACGATCACATTCATTCTGTTCTCAGCAGCGCGCTCTTTGAAACCCAACTCCACTTCCCACTTCTCAAGAATCATAGTCGGCACCGCAACGACCTCAACATCTTTCAACGCTGCGAGTCGAAACGTTTCAGGGTAGATCGCATCATTACCAACCACAATCGCCACACGCCCCCACTCCGCATCGAACACATTCACCTCATCACCCAGCTTCGACCAAGCGTGCCTGCCCGATTTATGCAATTGCATCTGACGCAACACCACGCCATCTTTATTAAACATCACTCCCACATG
>JBDKJK010000270.1:0-2580 GCA_039796675.1 Chloroflexota bacterium | reverse complement strand
CCCGGAATAGTCGATGGGAACCCAGCCTTCCGCGATGGCATCGGCTACCTCCACGAAGGGACTGTAGGTATCACCACCTAGCCAGGGACTGCTAAGGTTACTCCATATGACAGTGCCTTCTTCAAAGTGGATATCTGCCATGATGCAATTGCATTCTTCGATGGTGCAGGTGCAGGTTAAGAGGATGCTGCGACGATAGGTTCTTTTGCCGAGTATTTCATCGCGAAATTGTTCGATGCGCATGGCTTCAAACCCTAAATACCCCGCTTCATGATCTTCCTCCTCATCCCAGTTTTTTCGCTCGATCTTTGCGACCCGCTCGATGAGATTTTCCCCGTTGATGTAGATGTCGATATGCGGAGATCTTTGCTCTGTGATGACGAACTTGATGGTATCCATTTCGTAACTCCTTGTTTGGCGCAAGTGGGATTTTCCTTATGCAATTGCACAGGCTTCTCTATGAGAAATTATTTACGCCATTAGGGGAGGAAAGGGATTTTATGTCACGATGACTTCTTATTTGTATTATACAAGGATTCTATTTATTCACCATATGCACCTGACCGTGTCACCCTGAGCCACTTCTTGGCGAAGGGTCTCTCACACGATTTGGGAGTCTTGCGAATCTGGCGTAGAGATCCTTCGGTCGCCTATCGGCTTCCTCAGGATGACATGACTCCTAATACTCTCCAGCAAACTTCTCGTGGACCCAGAGGAACTCCTGGCGTTTGTTCATCTAATTTAGCCATTATCTTCCACGTACATTTCAGCGAAGCGTTCCATCAACAGACGGTGGATGAAGATGTATCTGCCACCGACGCGGCGCAGGAAGATCTGGTCAACGCAGTAGTCGAGGAAGTGGATAAGTCTCCATGGAAGGAGGTTGTTGCGGGCGGTTTATTCGCCTGCAAGTTCGATCACTCTTTTCAATAATTCTTCGCTGTAATAGATGGATGAGTCTGTAAATTTTTGAATAAATGGCTTCATCTCGTCGATATGACCACTTTGTTTGGCGAGAAGTAAAACCCCAAGAGCGCCAACGCAGTGGATGTTGTTGTGTTTTGCGATTTCCCTCGCTCGATGGTCGTCGATCAATAAGGCATCTGCGGTGAGTTGCTTGTAAAGTGCCATGGCTTCAATTTCACCCCTGCCAAGCCCGCCTGCTGCAAGAACCATGTTTGTAGTGTCTACTTCTACCCCCTGCTCGCAAGAAAAAATGCAAGAGCTGCAGCTTCCGGCTTTTTCTGCCCTGTGACTTCATCGAAGACAGCCCGGGGTACTCGAACGTCTTCATAAACACGCAGCAATATATCCAACCCATCGCATACGGCGAGGGCGATCAGCGCAGAGCTATCGGCAACAATGAGCATGGTTTATTTTCCCGCCTTGAAACCTTTGATTTCATTTTCCAGATCTTCCAGCGTTTGAGTGTGCAGGGGTACGCCTTCGGCTTTGCAGAAATCTAAAAAGGAGTAACGATCCATACTTGCTAATTCGCATGCCGCGCCAATGGATAATTCTCCCGCCTGGTACAGTCCGAGTGCTGCATACATGCGAATTTTTTTGGTGACATGTTCCGGTGTCTCTGCGATAAATTGACTTTCAGGGAGCGAAAAGGAGATTTGCATTTTGCACCTCTCATGCAATTATAAAGCCATAATGTTTGATGAATCAAAAAAAGCCCCCGCAGACATAATCCACGAGAGGCTCTCTCATTACTTATTACTCTTTACTTCTTTTTCTTCGTTGCCTTTTTCACAACCTTCTTCGCAACAACTTTCTTCACAGCCACTTTCTTCGCCACCGCTTTCTTCTTTGGAGCTGCAGCAGCTTTGGCGGGAGCAACCCTCACCGAGGTGTGGATCTGCTCATGCATGTAGAGCGGCAGGTAGTAATGTCCGCCAGCGTTTTTGCCAGAGGAGCCGGAGCCCTTCCAGCCGCCGAAGGGTTGGAAGCCGGGCCACGCGCCCGTGGATGCGCCCTGTGGGCGGTTGGCGTAGGTAACGCCTGCTTCGATCTTGTCGAAGAACCAATCGGTCTCATCCGGGTTGCCGTAGAAGCCAGCGGTCAGACCGTAATTGACATCGTTGGCGATCTTCATGCCTTCTTCGAGGCTGCTCACCTTGCCAATGGTCGTGATCGGCAGGAACATTTCATGCTTCCACAAGCGATGGTTGTAAGGCAGGTCGGTGACGAAGGTGCTTTCGCAGAAGAAGCCCTTGCCATAGTCACCATCCACGCGCACTTTGCCGCCGGTCAGGAAAGTAGCGTTCGCCTGGCTGATCTCTTCGGTGAAATTTTTGAAATCTTGATACGAGCTCTTATTGATCACCGGTCCATTATAGGTGGCGCGGTCAGTGGGGTCGCCTATGGAAAACTTTCCTGCGATCTCTTTCAGGCGGGCGATCATGTCATCATATACGGGTTCTTCGATCAGCACACGTGAGGCAGCGGAGCATTTCTGTCCCTGCAAGCCGAATGCCGAGCGGAAGATGCCAATGGCGGCAGTGTCGAGGTCCGCGTTCTTTGAGACGAGCACAGGATTCTTTCCGCCGAGCTCGAGGATCATCGGGCGAGCAT
>JBDKJK010000269.1:0-2682 GCA_039796675.1 Chloroflexota bacterium | reverse complement strand
GCCTGATAGCTTTGCCTTTTTTTATCCCTATCGCACACACGCTCATCGCTTTGCCTTTCGTCATCCGCACACTGCAACCCGCGCTTGCCTCCATCCCTGAACGATTGCGTCAAGCCGCGTCCACTCTTGGTGCATCACCCTTCCGCGTCTGGCAAACCGTCGACTTTCCCATCCTCTCACGCGCCACACTCAGCGCCGCCACCTTCGCCTTCACCGT
The DNA here is from genome assembly GCA_039796675.1 of Chloroflexota bacterium. GTDB lineage: Bacteria > Chloroflexota > Anaerolineae > Anaerolineales > Villigracilaceae > Villigracilis. Next base: position 2,465 of record JBDKJK010000269.1, on the reverse strand, counting down.
CTCACTCGGCGAGTTCGGTGCAACCCTGCTCATCACCCGCCCCGAATATCCCACCATCCCCATCGCCATCTCGCGCTTCCTCTCGCAGCCCGGCGGTCTCAACTACGGTCAAGCTATGGCGATGGCAACTGTCCTCATGCTGCTCACCACGCTCAGCATTTTGCTCATCGAAAAATTGCGTTTCAACAACGCCGGAGAACTCTAATGCTCGAACTTCGCAACCTTGTCAAATCCTATGAGGGCAAGCCACTACTCACGGATATCTCCTTCACGGTCGCCGAGGGCGAAACTGTCTGCTTGCTTGGGGCATCGGGCAGTGGCAAAAGCACCATTTTGAGGATGATCGCCGGGTTGGATTTTCCAGACCGTGGAGCGATTCTGCTAAACAGCCTTGACCTCGCCGGTACACCGCCTCACCTCCGCGACTTTGGCTTGGTCTTCCAAGACTATGGGCTTTTCCCTCACCTGAGCGTTTTTGACAACATCGCCTTCGGTTTGAAAATGCGAAACGCATCTGCGGACGAAATCAAGCAGCGCGTCTCTGCCTTGCTGGAGCAGGTCAACCTTTCCGGCTTTGACTCTCGCCAAGTGACCGATCTCTCCGGTGGCGAACAGCAGCGTGTGGCACTTGCGCGTGCGCTTGCGCCAAGTCCGCGTTTGCTGATGTTTGATGAACCCCTCGGCGCACTAGACCGCTCTCTGAAAGAAGACCTGCTCAACGAAATTCGCAGCATTTTGCATAAAACAAAAATCCTTGCCATCTACGTCACCCACGATCAGGAAGAAGCCTTTACTATCGCGGATCGCATCCTCGTCTTGCACGAAGGCACGATCATCCGTGATGGAACGCCAAGTGAAATTTGGAAAGACCCACAGTCCGCGTTTGTGGCGAAGCTGTTGGGTATTGGGAATGTGATTGATGGGGAAGTGATAGCGGAGAATAAAGTTAAAACCGCATTTGGCGTTTTTTCACTTGACTGTAAAAAACGTATTGGAGAAAAAGCTCAATTGCTCATTACTATTGGGGATGGAAGGGGAGAGCAGATTCAACTGACAGTGGAGGATGTGCTTTTTAAGCAAGACCAGTTCCAAGTTAAGGGGAGAGGCGGGATCGTCATCCACATGAAAGACGCGCCTCACATTGGTGATGTCATCACAGTGCAGGTTCAGGTAAAATGCCTGTCATGAAAATTCTGAAAAAGAATCTAGCCGATGAAGTGACATGGCAATACGATAGCAAAGTTTTGCGCCGTGATGAGAACTCCATTACCGTTGAAGCGTTCTTTAACCGAGACGATATGCCTTTTCAAGAAATCGTCTTGAAACGCAACGACCGCTTTGTGGAGACTTTTTTCGCCGACAAGTGGTACAACATTTTCGAAATTTACGACCGTGATGATGGCAAGCTGAAAGGTTGGTATTGCAACATCACCAAGCCCGCCATCATCGAAGATGATCATGTTTCGTATGTTGATCTTGCTCTAGACTTGTGGGTCTCTGCCAATGGAATGCGCAAGGTTTTGGATGAAGATGAATTGGAAGAATTGGGGTTGGATGAAGAGACGAAGCAAAATGTCTTTGCAGGTTTGCGAGAACTCGAGCAGTATTTTGAAACAAAAAATCCTCCGTTTTGAACGGAGGATTTTTTCTATAGGCTGGGGCTAGCCGCCCATGGCAGCCATGATCGAGTCGCCGAAGAACCAACCGCCAGCAACGAGGGAGCAGCAGCAGCAGAGCAGGACAACGACCACAATAACAATAATCATGGTGGTGTTATTCTTTTTCGGCTGTTCTTCTGAAGGGGTAACAGGCATTTCATTCATGAGTTCTCTCCTTATTTGGGAATTGAATAATAATTTCCAGCATTATAAACGAGATTGAGCAGACTGGGACTTTTGTGCCTTACTTGCCCACCACCAGATCAGGAGTGTTAACAAAATGATGACCAAAGCCCCTGCAATGATGGGCAGTACGATTGCAAGGATGGATGCGAGGGTTGCGAAAATATCTTCGGCAATGGAAACGGGGATGTTGCCTACTCCGCCTGTAGCGGCGGTGACGGCAGGACGTACTGCTGCCGCTTTGACGGTGTGGACACTCCCAGCCACGAGCAGACCGCAAGCGAGTGCTAGCACTGGGTTGATGTCGGTAATGACGTTGGCGCTGGCAGCGAAGGCAATTGCACCTGCCACTGGGCGGATGATGGTTTGGATCAGGTCATTGATGTGGTTGACGGCAGGGACTTTATCCGCGACCATTTCGATGATTACTAGTATGCCCAGCAGGATTAAGATCCATGGGTTGGCGAGCAGGTCAAAGGGTTGGGCGAGGTTGAGGGTGTTGGGGAAGTAGTGTGCGATAACTCCCACCACCAGTAAGGGGATGTAAGCATTCAACCCGGCGCTGGCTGAAAGCCCAAAAGCAGTGAAAATTCCAAGTAGTAGTTCCATTTCTTTCTCCTTTTC
>JBDKJK010000268.1:0-2500 GCA_039796675.1 Chloroflexota bacterium | reverse complement strand
CCACTACCCCAAGGAACTCACCGGAGTTCACAACAAGGTTAATGTTTTTTAAAGCCGGAAAATCCCCTGCGGCGGTCGAATAGGTCTTGCTTACATTTTTTATTTCAATAATGGGTGTATTCATTTGCGCCCGAATTGTACCCCTATTGTGCAAACAAGCGCAAAAGCCTTATTTGCAGTTTAATTTCAATTCTTTTGCAAACATGCCAGCGCAGACAACACGCCCCCCCCTTGCGGCTCTTCCCTTAATATCTCCCAGAGGATGCGACGCTTCTCTCCTGCATCACGAACGGGTCAAACAAACAATCCGACGCCAACTCTGACGGGTACCCCTCGCCTGAACTGGCAGGCGGAGTGGAATAGAGGTAAATGAGCACAAATCCCATATCACCCCTTCGGGGTTGTGCGAAACCATTTATGGCAGGTTCTATAATATTTGCACTCCTTCGGAGTTTTATCCGTGCAATCGGTAGGTTCCGTGTACAAAACAATTACCAATTTTTCAACAATGTAGAGATTAACTTGACCCGTTGGGCAAGGCTGCCTGCAAAGATATACTCACGATCTGAGTGGTAGCCTTCGCCAATCGCGCCGAGCCCGTCCAGCACGGGGATGCCAAGCGGCGCAACCAAATTCGCGTCAGACATACCACCGGTGCCACCTGCCATCAGGTCAACGCCGATCTCTGCTGCAATGGTCTTTGCCTTTCCAAAAGTCGCCTGCATCTGTTCATCGAAAGGCATGGGTCCGCGGTTTAGCCCGCCCGTCACTTCGACCGTTGTACCTTCCAAGACAGGCTTGAGAGACTTCATTAATGTCTCAATTCGTTCCCCTTCGTCAGGCTGTAAAACACGAAAGTCGACTTCGACAGTGCATTCCTCCGGCACAACATTGGAAACCGTCCCTCCTTGAATGACCCCGACGTTAAGTGTGGTCTTTTTGGAGTAATCGGTCATTTTTTGAATCGCAAGAACTTGGTGTGCCATTTCTTCAATGGCATTGCGTCCTTTTTCATGGTCACCGCCTGCATGGGCGGCACGTCCTTGCACTTTGACATGAAACCCACCGCCGCCCTTGCGCCAGGTTTTGAGTGCCCCACTGATAAGAGCTGGTTCCATCACAAAAACCAGTTCGGATTCTTTCGCAAGGTTCTGGATCAATTCGCGTGACGTGATACTGCCGATCTCTTCATCGGAGGTGCAAAGCAAGGTAATAGAACGCTTCAAGCCTTGAGCGAGGGCTTCTTCGATGGCACCCAGCGAAATAGCAATACTGGCTTTCATATCCGATACGCCGGGCCCCATGATTTTGCCTTCTTCTTCACGATATGGAAAATTCTTGATGGTGCCCAGCGGAAAGACCGTATCCATGTGACAGACGAACAGGATCGGTTTGCCTTCCCCGTTCCAGCGGGCAATGACATGGTCACCTGTTTCTTTATTCGGCATGACCTCTACTGCCGCGCCAAGCTTGCGGGCTTCCTCAGCAACGATCGCACCGACGCGGTCGACGGCGGCTTTTTCGTGGGACGGGGACTCCGTTTCAACCAGCAGTTTGAGAAGAGGTTTTATGTCCATTGAGGCTCCTGTTCTGAATGAATAAAGTCTTCTAATTTAGTGGATAGAAAATGAATATTTGTGTCTTATTTTAGAAAAAACACAATAATACCTGCGATGAGACAGTACATAGAGAAAACATACAGCGAATGTTTGCGAAGGTATGCCATTAACCAGCGAATAGCAAACCAGCCAACAACAGCCGAGGTGAAAAATCCGCTGACGAGAATGGGGATAAATTCCCTCGTTTTCGGTAGGAGAATGACCTGGATGGTTTCATAAAGCCCAGCCGCCACCAAGATGGGCGCAGACATGAGAAATGCAAAGCGCGCTGCTGAAGGGCGATCAAAGCCGCGGAACATCGCTCCAGCCATGGTCGAGCCGGAGCGAGAGGCACCAGGGAAGATCGCCAATGCTTGAAACAACCCCACTGTCAGGGCATCCACCCATGCCGCCGATTCAAGTGTACGGCTCTTTTTATCGAAGTATTCCACAGCGGCAAGCAAGGCGGCAGTACATAAAAGCCGAATGCCTGCCCACAACAAAGGGGCATCAGACATGTCTTTTACAAATTGTTTGAACACCAACCCAACCACCCCGGCGGGGATGGTCGCCACGATCACCAGCCAGCCAAGGCGCGCATGAAAATCCTCAAAGGGTTTTCGATTCATGATTCCAAGAAAAAATGCTTTCGCGATATCCCAATAATCACGCCAGAAAAATAATAACAAAGCGGCAACCGTTCCCAATTGGACGATGACAGTGAAAGCAAATGTCCTATCGTCTGCGGGAAGACCAAGCAAATAGCTGGTGATCAACAAATGTGCTGTAGATGAAACAGGGATAAATTCGGTTAATCCCTGGACGATGCCAAGAATAATTGCATGAAGTATGGTCACTTAACGGCTCCAATCGCTGCACGTTTTGCATTGTTTGCCCATATC
>JBDKJK010000267.1:0-9371 GCA_039796675.1 Chloroflexota bacterium | reverse complement strand
CCGACGAACGCTGGAAGAATTTCGCCGTCTACACTTGGGGTACGCTCACGTTGGCGGGTCCGGCTTTCTTCATTAAGGGAGCCGCATTTTACATCTTTCTGTTTGCCATCTTGCTTTGGAACGAGATCGCGGCGATACGTTTGAGCGACTAGCATTAAATTGCACGGGTCCTGCGCTGTTTGTTTCCATCAAAGAGCGGTAAAATTTTCATGCAAAAAATCACGTTCCACTAACAGGAAACCCACATGCGTATTGCGAAACATTTTCGGAAAGATCAAGAAACCCTCCAACGGTTTTTGGATGTATTTGGCGGAGGGTCTGCCATGCTTGGGGGTGGTAATAAAAATGTTCAACCCGGTTTTTTTATACATGGCAGCACTTTCATTCATGAATACGTGGATGCAAGCTTCTTTCGCAAGGAAGAACTGCTGATCAAAGTGCTCGAAGATGCGGGGTTTCCCGTCAACTCGGGCGTGATCGGAAATATGAAAGATGAACATGCGAAATGCAAGCAAGCCGCAGAATTGCTCTCCAAAGCTGCCAGCGACTGGCAAGGTGGGGATTCAGGTGCCCGAATTGAAGTAGGGTGGGCGGCGAGTGAATACACATCTACCCTGCGCCAGAATTTAGACCGCCTCAAGAATCTTGTCTTTCCGCTGCTCGATCAGAATATCTCCCCAGAAGATGAACCCACGATCCTTGAAGGATTGAATCAAATTGTGCTCGAGAACAGTAAAGAAATTGATGCAGGCAAATACATCAAACTGCTCGAAACTCTAGAAGAAGAACTTAGTGATTGGAAGTAATCTAACAAAGACAAAACAGGTCAGAGAAATTCTGACCTGTTTTGTCTTTAATCCTCAAACTCCTGATTGCCACAAGATTATATATAATGTACAATCCGCGCAATTCAAGGAATCATCCCCTATGTTAAATCTCAACCTCAAAACCACCCCCTTCCACGAACGGACGTCTGCCTTGTGCCAGCCACAGAACTGGCGCAAGTGGGCGGGCTATTTTGTCGTCGGCTCGTATGAGCATGTGCTCGACCGCGAGTATTGGGCGATTCGCAACTCGGCGGCGCTCATTGATGTCTCGCCGTTGATCAAGTACGTCATCAAAGGCAAGGACGCTGCCACGCTTCTGCATCGTGTTACCACCCGCGACGTCCACAAAATGAAAGTGGGACAGGTCGCCTACACGGGCTGGTGTGACGAAGAAGGCAAGATGATCGACGATGGCACCATCTCGCGCCTCGAAGAGCAGACCTTCCGCCTGACTGCCGCGGAACCAAACTTACGCTGGCTGATGATGAATGCGGTTGGCATGGACGTCTCCATCACCGAAGTGACCGATGACGTGGCGGCGCTCAGTTTTCAAGGACCGAATACCCGCAAGGTATTGAACAAAGTTACTGAGAAACAAGTGGACGAGTTGAAGTACTTCCGCTTGATGACCAACAAGATCAATGGGGTTGAGGTCACGATTTCAAGAACCGGCTACACCGGTGACCTTGGCTATGAAATTTGGATGGACAAAAAAGACGCGCTCAAGGTATGGGATGCGCTCATGGAAGCCGGTTCCGATTACGGCATTACCCCCGTTGGCATTCTGGCAATGGACATGGCGCGTGTGGAAGCGGGTCTCTTCATGCTCGACGTGGATTACACCTCCGCTTCTCACGCATGGATCGAATCGCAGAAATCATCTCCCTTTGAACTTGGACTTGATTGGACAGTCGCACTCGACAAGCCCGGCTACTTCGTCGGTCGCCGCGCTTTGGAAAAAGAAAAGCGCGAAGGTTCAGCATGGAAGATGGTCGGTTTGGCAGTCGATTGGGTCGGCATGGAAAAATTATTTGGCAAGGTAGGCTTGCCGCCGCAAATCCCCGGCTCGGCTATTCGTGGAAGTTTGCCCGTGATGGTGGGTGGTGTGCAGGTGGGGTATGCCTCCACTTCTACGTGGTCACCGCTCTTGAAAACCTACATTGCTCTCGCCCATTTACAGAAACCTTACTACGAAGTCGGCACCGATGTAACCATGGAAATCACGGTGGAGCATCATCGCCGCCAAGCACCTGCGAAGGTGGTGAAACTTCCGTTCTACGAACCGGAGTGGAAGAAGAAATAGTTTGGTTGAAAGTTGAAGGTTACAGGTTGAATGTTTAAACCTGCAACCTTCAACCTGTAACCTTCAAACAGAGAAAACCCATGACATCATCCAACACATACGACGCAATCATCATCGGCGGTGGACATAACGGTCTGGTCGCCGCATCTTATTTAGCTCTGGCTGGCAAGAAAGTGGTCGTGCTTGAACGGCGACCCATCGTCGGCGGCGCGGCTGTGACCGAGGAAATTTTCCCCGGCTACAAGTTCACCGAATTTTCCTACGTGGTGAGTTTGCTGCGCCCGGAGATCATCCGCGATTTGGAATTGCCCAAACACGGACTCAAGATTCTTCCATTGCCCAGCACCTTCACCCCGATGGAAAACGGCGACTACCTCGCCGCATGGGATGACCATGACCTGACCAGGCGCGAGTTATATCGTCACTCACCCAAAGACGCCGAAGCCTACGACGAGTACGCCCGCGTCATGGCACGTGCCGCGAAAGCCATCAAGCCGATCATCAATTTGATTCCGCCCGATCCCTCTTCCATGAGCATCCGCGATCTGATGGGACTTCTCAAGGTCGGTCAATACGCGGCTTCGCTTTCTGAAAAAGAACTCTACACCATCGCCAAACTCGCCACGCAATCCTCCGCGGACTTGCTCGAAGAGTGGTTCGAGACCGACGCGCTCAAAGGCACCAAAGCCGCCAGCGGAATCATCGGCACCTATCTCGGACCGCGCTCTCCCGGCACGGCGTACGTGTTGCTTCATCACTACATGGGCGAAATTGACGGAGCATTCCGCGCCTGGGGTTTTGCCAAGAACGGCTCTGGCGGTGTCAGCGGCTCGATCTATAACGCGTCGCAAGCGCTTGGGGTGGAGGTCAGAGTCAACGCGAGCGTGCAGCAGGTCAAGGTCAAGGGTGGACGCGCAGTAGGTGTCATCCTCGAAAATGGCGACGAACTCGATTCCAAAGTCGTGATGTCCGCCGCCGACCCGAAGCGTACCTTCCTGCAATTCGTTGAGCAGAAACATCTGCCCGATGATTTTGTCACCTCCATTCAAAACTTCCGCACACGCGGCTCGTCGGGCAAGGTCAACATTGCCTTGAGCAAACTGCCGAACTTCACTGCGCTGCCATACACGGGCAACGGCGCGAACTCGGTTTTGCATCGTGGCGCGGTTTCGATCAGCCCAAGCATTGATTACATCGAGCGCGCCTACGACGACGCGAAGTACGGGCAGATTTCGAAGCGCCCCTATCTCGACATGATCTTCCCCTCGATGATCGACCCCGACATGGCGCCTCCTGGGCATCACGTGATGTCTTGCTTCGTGCAATACGCGCCCTACGATCTCGAAGGCGGTTGGAACGACCAACGCCGCGACGAACTTGGCGAAGCGGTCATTGCCACCATCGAACAATACGCGCCGAACATCCGCGAGTGCATCGTGGGCATGCAGGTCATTTCGCCGAAAGACATCGAACGCATCGCGGGCATCACCGGCGGCAACATCTTCCACGGCGAACTGCTGCTGCATCAAATTTTCTTCCTGCGTCCCACCCCGCAATGGGCAGACTTCCGCACCCCGCTCAAAGGCTACTACTTCGGTGCGAGCGGCGCTCACCCCGGCGGCGGCGTGATGGGCGCGCCCGGAATGTTGGCGGCAAAAGAAATGTTGAAAGATGGGTTTTAGAAAGTGGATGAAGACCCCGCTTCTTTCTTAACTGGAAGTTGATTCTGCAAAATGGGATTTATTCTACGCTGAAAATAAAAAGCCCCCGCGTTCGCAGAGGCTTCAAGCAATGGAGTTACGCAGGCACCGCAATATATTCCGCATACGCTGTGCTCTCAGGAATTGGCAACTCGTCCTCAAGCATTCCTTGAATGTGCATTTCCACTGCTTCATGCATATTGCGTTCCACTTCTTCACGGGTCTTACCAGTGGCTACACAACCCGGCAAATCTGGAGAGTAGGCAGAATAATTATCATCTGCTTTTTCGATAACAATAAGAAAGCGATACATGGTTACTTTTTGCCTTTCGGTTTTTCAACCTGAGCCTGTTTGAAAATACTGTTCTGGGTTCCAGGTGCAAGGTCATCATTTGGATGACCCGCAATGGTCACGCGACCAAGTTTTTTAGGATGTTGTATTGTCTGTGGCTGCCTTTGGTGACAACCAAATACCAACCATCGGCTTCAATGAGCTTGATAACGTCACGTACCTTCATGAATAAATTGTAGCACAAAGGATTTTTTTTATGACAAATCACTACGACACCATCATCATCGGCGCGGGGCACAACGGACTTGTTGCTGCCGCCTATCTTGCTAAACAAGGCAAAAAGGTTCTGGTTCTCGAACGCCGTTCTATCGTCGGCGGTTCGGTGGTGACCGAATCCTTTGGTGACGGTTTCACCATCGATTCGGTTTTTACAGGCGGCAGCCTCCGCCCTGATATTGTGAAAGACCTGAAACTTTCTCTTCCTGAAGTGAAGGAGAAATCTGCTTTCATCTCTTTGCAACCCGATGGGAATCACCTCACTCTCGACGCCGAGTCCATCAAACGCATCTCTGAAAAAGACGCGGCGCGCTTCCCTGAATTTGTGCGCTTCATGGATAAATGTGCAAGCATCCTCGATACGGCATACGCCACCATCATGCCCAGGTTGGGCACTTTGCCGCGCCTGCCGATGAACTTCGGCATCCGCGAAGGCTACGGCTTGCTTGAGCTCGGTCTTGAATTGAAGCTTGCGGGTCGCAAAGACATGCTCAACTTCATCCGCGCCTTGCCGATGACCGCACAGGAACTCGTGGAAGAATATTTCGAGTCTGAAATTGTCAAAGCCGCGATTTGCGCCGTTGCCATTCACGGCTCTACGCTTGGACCGATGGGCGCGGGCACCGGCTATACCCTCATCCACAACTGGATGAATCGCGGCGGGCTAGCGCACAAGAATGTCGGCAAAGCAGGCGAGATCACAACTGCCTTAGCCAATGCGGTCAAAGCCTTTGGCGGAGAAATCCGCACCGAGGCAGAAGTTGCCCGCATTAAAGTTGAAAGCCAAATTGCCAAAGGTGTCGTGCTGGCAAACGGCGAAGAGATTTCTGCAAATCAAATCTTCTCCGCCGCAGACCCGAAACACACCCTGCTCAAACTCGTCGGCGCACAAGACTTGCCGCCCGAATTCGTCTGGCATACTCAATCCATCAAAATGCGTGGATCGGTGGCGAAGATCCACTTGCAGACGAATGGCAATCATGGAATACCAGAAGGAACTCTGGTTGTTGCCCCATCCATCAAGTATCTAGAAAAAGCCTACGACGCGACAAAGTACGGCGAGATTTCCGAAAAGCCTTATCTTGAAGTGACGACTTCTGGAAGTACAGTTTCAATCCATTTCCAGTTTGCACCTTACTCTTTGAGAAATAGTGAGTCCCAAAGGGAGGCTTCGCACTGGAAAGTGGAAAGTGCGAAAGTTGCTGAACTTGCGATCAAGACATTAGAAGAATACTTCCCCGCACTTCACGCATCACGCATCACGCATCACATCATCACACCTCAAGATTTGGAAGCCACCTACGGTCTCACCGAAGGCGATCTCAACCATGGTCAACTCATGCTCGATCAGTTCCTCTTCATGCGTCCGATACCGGGCTGGTCGAATCACAAAACGCCCATTGATAATCTCTATCTCTGTGGCAGCGGAGTCCACGGTGGCGGCGGAGTCAGCGGCGCGGCGGGACGGAATGCGACAAAGTCATTGAAATAAAAAGCAGGTCACGCTTCAAGCGTGACCTGCTTTTTTACTTACCTGCCAGTTTGATCGCCACTTCGATCTTCCATTTCGACTTGCGCGGCTCAACCTTTGGGTCGGTGAGATAGGTTTCATAGCGACCTGCAAAATTATCACCTTGATCGGTATCCCAACGGTCAAAGTCCATGCCTTGGGCGCGTACCCATTCGATCAAGGCTCTGTTGCCAGAAATGCCGCCGCCCGAAAAAATGAGGCTTGCATATCGCCCGGCTGGGATAAAGTCCGCTTTGACGTTGCTATCATCAGGTAATGCCTTCTTGACAGGCACACAAAATGAAATGTCCATAAAGCCGCGCATGTCAATGACGTGGTAGCGTAGAAAGGGCGGACCTGAAGTTTTGATCTTATTGACCGCCACCCAGTCATTTAATTCATCTGCTATCTTTCCAATTTCTTTAAACATGCCTTTGAAGGGCACAATGGTTCGAATGCCCATGTAGTTCATCTTTGTGCGTTTGTCTATTTTAGGCTTACCAATGGTTGTCATTTGTGCTCCTTGAGATTGTCATTGCGAGGGCGGTGCTTTTCCGCCTGAAGCAATCTCCAACTACGCGACGGAGATTGCTTCGTCGGGCTATCGCCCTCCTCGCAATGACGAAAACTAGCTTACTTGAACAACCAGACGATCTCCATCTTTGGCTCTGCACTTCCGCCGGGTCCGCTATGCCAGACTTCGCGCGGTGGTTCAGCCATTTCATGACCGTTCTTTTGGACCCAATCCGCAGCGGCATCGTATGCGCCGAGAATGGTGGGGAAATCTGTCTCTGGTCCGACCGTCATTACACAGGCGGCTTGCCCACCTTGTAATTGTTTGACCTGAATCTTGCCATTGCCTTTGACGGTTCCGTTTACCGGCATACAGATCTCCAGCGGACCATCTTCCTGCTCATTGATCGCACCATGAAAGATGCCAAACGGCGCAGATGCGGCTTCAAGCTTCTGCTCAGCGAGGAGGACGCGAAATGTTTCAATGGTCTTGAGAATGGTCTCGTCCAGTTTGCTGGCTTTGATATGATGAGTCTGGCTCAATACTTGTTGGGTGGGAATGGATTTAACATTAACTTTGAAACTCATGGGACTCTGCTCCTGTCTAATAATTTGTTGAATAAATTGGGAGACCTGTACCCGAATCTGCTCGGCTTGTTGTTCACGCATCTCTGCGTATTCACTCGCCAACGCTTCGGCTTGTGCAGGCGAGTCTGCCAATGCTGCCAGCACCTGCCGAATGGTGGCAAGCGGCATATCCATTTCACGCATGTTCCGGATCATGCGGGCACTCTTGAGCTGGTCTTCGCCGTAGTAACGGTAGCTCGTTTGCGGGTCTACCCAGCGCGGTTGCAATAAGTTCAACTGGTCGTAGAGTCGCAGGGCTTTTAGCGAGAGGCGGGCGAGGCTGGCAAAAGCGCCAATGGAGAGCAGTTCTTCAGGTTGGGTCATGTCGGCAGTATAAAGTCTTCCCAAAGGGTAGAGTCAAGGGATGAAAAAACTCATATCGGGGCTACCCCCCGACATGAGCAACGTGAAAGCAACCTAGTTACGGTCTTTGATACACCCGCACATAATCAACATACATGAATTGTGGGAAGACCGTGCTGTCATCTGGGTAGCCGGGCCAGCGTCCGCCGATGGCGAGGTTGAGGATGAGATAAAACTCATGGTCGAAGACCCAGGCATCGGGTAGGTCTTGAGGCGTGATCTTGAAATATTCCTGTTCGTCAAACAGCCAGCGGATCTCATCCTCTTTCCACTCAATGGCATAGACGTGAAAATCATCTTTGAGGGTATCGCCCGAAACAGCAAGGCTTGAGCCGACGCCATTGCCGCCGGAATAGCCCGGTCCATGCACGGTGGCGTAAATGGTATTCGGTTCGCGCCCGATGAATTCAAGAATGTCGATCTCACCCGAGGCGGGCCAGCCTTTGTTGTTATCGCCCAGCATCCAAAACGCGGGCCAAATGCCCTGCCCATACGGAAGTTTGATGCGTGCTTCGATCCGTCCGTATTGCCAGGCATGCAAACCTTGCGTTTTGAGGCGTGCCGATGAATAGGGTTTGCCGCTGAAGCTGGCATCTTCTTCGCGAGCTTCAATGACCAACAGCCCATCTTCTATGCGTGCATTTTCAGGGCGGTCACTGTAGTATTCCCATTCGGCATTGCCCCAGCCGTTGCCGCCGATGTCGAAGTTCCAGTTTTCGCGGTTAATCTCACTGCCTTCGAATTCATCCTGCCAGACGAGTTCCCAACCTTCAATATCCCAGGCGGCAGGTGTGGAAGTGGGTGATGGGGCCAGGGTTGGCGTAGGGACGAGGATTGGGGTGGTGCAGGAGGCAAGCAGGAAACTGGTTAGAGACAGGATACAGATTTTATAGTTCATGGAAACCTTTTCTGATGGAGGTTCATTGAGGCTTCATTAAACAATGAATGCGGGGTGAAGTCAAGCATATGAAACAGGCAGGCGGAATAGAATTGAAAGTGTTATATTTGGGTGAACGTATTCTTCCAAAGGATGATCTCAACGTGCAGATTCTTGATAAACGTCTCCCAATTGCCTGGTTTTTAGGCATTCCCCTTTCTTACTTTATCGTCTCATATCTTGAGAATTTCTATCTAACGCCTTTGCAAGTGGCAATGTGGACCGTACTCATCCACAGCCTTGTTAATCTTTTTGCATATTACCTGTTGAACCGAGCCGCCAAAGAATTTCGTGCCGACCCCGTGAAAGCGGGCATCAGCGCCATTCTCTTAGTTGCTCTCACGGTTTTTGTACCCTACGCCTATTCATTGGCAAAGCCATACCCGAATTTGTTCGATGCCTCCGTTTTTCACCTGGGTGAAAGTGTGCGCGTATCGTTCTTGAACGCATTGATCCCTTCATTTTTTATTGCGGCAGTCACGATTTCTGTGGGTCGCCAAAGGAATTGGAAGGAAACCCGCCTCTACAAATTCATAGACGAGAATCTGCCCGGTCTGCTTGTGGCATTTCTCTTCTTTTGTGTTTACCTGATCTATGCTTCAATCTTTAACCGCCCCACCTACGATGCCGATGACGTTTTCTTCGACGCCGACAACAACCTCTACCGCTGGCGGTATGCCACAGCCAACTACGGCGATTATTACTGGCGCCCTGCCCACCCATTTATTCTGATCATCATCCGCCCGTTGGTGGGCATCCTTGCTTTTCTATTTCGCGGTGATACGCTTTTCGCCGCCATGACCCTCAATGCACTAACCGGCGCTTTGTGTGTATTTCTGATCTGGTACTTTGTCAAACACTCGTTGGGGAATCCACTCTACGCGTTTTTGATCGCCGCCCTGTTCGGCGCCTCGTCTACTCAACTGGTGTTTGGTTCCGTTATCGAAAGCTATATCTACCTTTCAGCGGTCGCTCTCGTGTTCCTCATCTTGCTGCTCAAAGATAGTCCGCTGTGGATGCAGG
>JBDKJK010000266.1:0-3135 GCA_039796675.1 Chloroflexota bacterium | reverse complement strand
CACATCATCGGGCGCGGACGGTCTCGTCAGCGTAAGATGCTGGCGAAGCAAATTCGTAAACTTGGTTTGGAAGAACACGTGTTTGTCCAACCAGCTATCCCTCATCATGAAATTCCCGAGCTAATTTCGCAGGCAGATATTTGTGTAGCGCCACTTGGACTTAATGACCGCAATGTGACACAGGGAGCCTGCCCGATCAAAGTGCTTGAATACATGGCGGCGGGACGACCCTTGATTGCATCGAACATGCCCATTGTCCGCGAACTGGTACGTGAAGATGTGGACGGTGTGTTATTTTCGCCCAGTGATCCCGACGATCTGGCGCGACAGGCGAATTTATTATTGAGGGATGTGGACTTGTCGAAGCGGCTGGCAGAATCCGCGGCGGCTCATGTCCGTGAGAAATTCACCTGGCATGAGTCGCAGAAGAAGTTGCGGAAGGTGTATGAAAAACTCGTAATGCGTGATTCGTAATCCGTAAAGAACTTTACGCAATACGTATTACGCATCGCGCTGTTCAAATATCTTCTCTACCTCAGCCGGTATGGCTTTCACTCTCCCCGTTGTTATATCCATAAAGACCCAGTCGGTTTCGCCTTTTACTAAAACCTTTCCATCGCTTTTTCTCACAAATTCATACATACGTAGTGAACGCACTTTGCGCAAGTCTTCGACCCAGGTACGGGCTTCAATCTCTTCGCCTTCAAAGGCAGGCA
Organism: Chloroflexota bacterium; assembly: GCA_039796675.1. Lineage (GTDB taxonomy): Bacteria > Chloroflexota > Anaerolineae > Anaerolineales > Villigracilaceae > Villigracilis. The sequence continues at coordinate 2,419 of JBDKJK010000266.1, read as the reverse complement.
GGAAGTACTCCACGCTGTGTTTGCGGATAACCCATGTGGCATCGGGTCCTTGCGCTTGGATGCCACCAATGGACGCATAATGTTCGATGGCAAGATCCTGCATCCATTGCACGTAAACCACATTGTTGACGTGTCTATTCTCGTCGATGGCTGAAGGTGGGATGGTGATGGTTTTGGAGTAGATGGGGGAGATGGGCATGGGTTTGATTTTACAAGCTCTTCCCCCAAACGGGGGAGTTTGGATTTGATGACCGGTTGATACAATCCAGTCAGTCAACTTTATTCTTGGAGAATTCAAATGGAAATTTTTGCTGGCGCTTCTATCTTGATCACAGTCATTTCTATCGCTTGTGGTTGTTTACTTACGGTTGCCGTACTTGCTGGCACAGGCTTTATTATGTACAAGGCATTTGGCAGCACGTTCAAGAGCATGGCAGGCAATAGTAATGTATTGAAGGCGGGCGTTTCTGCCCCGGCTGTCATCCTTTCGGTGCAGGATACCGGTGTGACGATGAATGAAAATCCGCAGGCGCGCATCCGTTTGCGTGTGATGCCAATGGGTGGAGATGCTTTTGAAGCAGAGGTCACTCAGATCGTTGGGCGCTTTCAGGTGGCGATGCTTGTTCCCAATGCCTCTGTGATGGTGAAGTATGACCCCAATGATAAGACCAAAGTGGCGATCGAGTCCTTTGGCACTCCGCCAGTATAGTTTTGAACGCATATAAAAAAGCGCAGACTTTTGTCTGCGCTTTTTTGTTTAAGGCGTGTTCGTCACTGCCGGGGTGGTGACGTCGCCGACAATTATGCTGACGAATAACGTGTCGCCAAAGAAGACGCCGGTCTCGTCTGCCATTTGCCAGGCGCTTTCGATGACGCCGTTGATGCTGCTGGGCACAACGAGTTCGACAGAAAATTCTCGTTTCGCGCCGGTGGGAATGGCTTCGGTTAATGTGATGATTTCTCCGCGCATCTGGTCACCGCCTACGTGTCGGAAGGTGAAGCCGGGTCTCCATGCACAACCACCGATGTTTTGCACAAGCCAGGTTTTGGTGAATCGTTCGCCGGGTTTGAGGCGTGTCCCATCGGGGATGGTGACATCTTCAATGTAAAGCAGGTTGAAGCACGGGTTCGAAGTGGGGGAGGGTTCTGGCGTGGTGGAAAGCGCAGTTTCGGTCTCACCGACGGGTGTCAGTGTAGGAAAAGGTGTGAAGGTGGCTGCCAAAGTCTCGGTTAGGGAGGAGGCGTAGGTTTCTATTGCTTGGGTGCGGATGGCATCCGTATCCACTGCGGTTGTTTGATCCCCTTGGTTGTTGGCACAGGAGAACAGAAAAATGCCAACGATTAAGATCAGGCTGATTAAGGTAACTCTGGATTTCATTTTTATTTTTGTTTCTCTCTTGCCAGCGCAATGCCGGTGGCGATCGCGCCGGTCAGTTCCCAGATGGGTACGCCAATAAATTTGAGCGGGGCAATACCGAGGATGACGATGGTGGTGAAGACGATGAATGTCAATCCGCGGAAAGGAACGGTCCAGCGATAAAAGATTTTCACGTCGTTCAATGCGGCAAGGACGTAATAGATGCCCATGTTGACAGATGCCATGGAGGCGGCGGTCATGAATGTCAATGTGTAGTCGGAGCTGGCACGGGCGGCGCGTTCTGCAACTTCGAAACCAAGAATGGTTAGTTGAAGTTCGGGGCGGATGATGCCGAGGGCGCCGAGCAGAAACGCCATAATGCCAAAGATGAACATGGTCCAGCCGGATGCGTCGCGAATTTTCATCGATGAATTCTCCTGTGTCGCAAATGTAAGCAGAAATTATACCCGTAACCTTTCAGCATGATAAAATCACTAAACTATGGCGAAACATCTTGTTTTGGTGGCTGGGAATATCGGCGCAGGCAAGACCACGCTGACGGAGCGCATTGGTGCGCGCCTCGGCTGGTGGACGGGGTATGAATCAGTGGCGGATAACCCGTATCTTTCTGATTTTTATGGGGATATGCGCGCCTGGTCTTTTCATTTGCAGATATTCTTTCTGGGTCATCGTGCAGACCAGTATCTTGTTGCATCACGCGATGCGCGTTCTGCCATTTTAGATCGCAGCATTTATGAAGATACACATATCTTTGCGCGTGCGTTGCATCACCTTGGGAATTTAAATGAACGCGATTATCGTGCCTATCGTAAAGTGTTCGAGTTGGTGGTGAATGGACTGCCGCGCCCCGACTTGTTGATTTATCTCAAAGCGCCGGTGCCTGTGCTTATGGAGCGCATCCGTCGCCGCGCACGGAATATGGAAACCGGCATTACATATGAATACCTGACTCTGCTTGATTCATTTTATGAGGAATGGCTCGGCTCATTCGATCTGTGCCCGGTGCTTGCCATTCATACCGATAACCTCGATTATGTGAAT
>JBDKJK010000265.1:0-5726 GCA_039796675.1 Chloroflexota bacterium | reverse complement strand
TCGATATCACCCAGAAAGCCAAAGGACTTGTAGCCTTTTTTGATGAGGTGCTCGGCAACCAAGCGCCCACCTTGAAAGTCATCTATCACGATGCTATTTAGTTTTTCGTGTGAGAATTCGATCAACACGGTTTCCATGTGGTTGCTAAGCAGACGTTTTACATCATGGCTTTCCACTGCCAGTGACATGATGATCAATCCGTCTAGGTTGCGCATGACGGGAATGGAAGAGAGATAGCCTTGCAAGTGTTCTTCAGAATCGACTGGGTAAATGACCAACTCATAATTCTCGCGAGAGAGTCTACCCGCTACTCCGCGCAGACGTTGCACGAACGATGGTGCCGTAAAGAAGGGTGTGATGACCCCGATGCGATTCGTGCTTTGCATGGCACGCGCACGTGCCTCGGCTTTAGGGACGAATCCCAACCGGTCAATGGCAGACATGACCAATTGACGGGTATCGGGGTTGACCTTATCAGGCGAATTCAACACGCGCGAAATGGTAGAGATACTCACGCCTGAAAGTTCGGCGACATCATAGATTGTGGGTGTTTTTTTAATGTTTGCCATATTAATGTGAAAGCCCAGTGAAAGCACTTTCAGTTTAACACGAAAGTGACGGTAATTCTAGATAAGTGAGATGGAGTTATTTAGATGTCTTTAAAACGGGAGGCGTATTGCCGGGTCCTTGCTGGGTCACTTCCACCCATAGGGATGAGGCGAGTTCATAGCCAATGAGGTGATCTTGAGGTTTCATCTGCAATCGCAATGGACCTTTGAACGGCGCACAACTGTATAGATGAAAGGCTGTTCCGGGTACGAGTCCCAGCTCGCCGATGTAGTTCAATTTTTCAAGATCATGGGTACGGACGCGGCTGATGACGCAATCGGAACCGGAAGGAACATCAATGAGCGGCATGTCTTTGACGATGGGCATAATTCCGTTTTTGGAGGGAATCGGCTCGCCATGTGGGCAGCGATTGGGGTGACCTGCTAATTCATCCATACGGTCTTCGATCTCATCATTGACGCCTTTTTCAAAAGTGTCAGAAAGTTCGTGGGCGGTTGCCCAGTCGTATTTCATCACTTTGACGAGAAAGACTTCAGTGAGGCGGTGTCGGCGCAGGGAAGGCATGGCGATCTTTTCACCTGCATCCGTGAGGCGCACCCCGCGATAGGGCTCATGCTCAAGATAACCATCTTTTTGCAGGCGTTTCACCATGCTAGAAATCGCCTGCGCAGATGAATCGACATGTGAACTTAAAAGAGAAAGCGGAACCTGTTCATGGTCCTGCTGTAATCGGTAAATCTCTGCAGCATAGCGCTGCATGGTTGGGCTTACGGTCATCGTACTCCATGATGTCACCCTGAGCAACGCGAAGGGTCTCTGAGATTATCTTAGAGATTCTCACCGCACTGCAGCGCATGTGTCGCTCTGCTCAGAATGACATATTTTTTCAATCAGGTTGAAAATATTTTGCAACCCGATATAGATAAAATTTAATACAAATATCTAGATTATTCAAATCGCGGTGATTATACTACGCCCCATTAATGGTAGATAAAGGCTATCAATTTTGTCTATCACATCACACCAAGGAGATTTTGTACGATGCAAACCAGCAAGAAACTTTTTACCCTGTTATTTCTGATGGCACTATTGGTCAGTGCATGTGGCGGCGCGGCAACAGAACCTGTGAGCGAAGAGCCTGTTACCGAAGCAGCACCCAGCACCGAGGTCAGCAGTGAAGCGACAGAGGCAGCCACAGAAGCGCCCGTGGAAATATCCGGCGATCTGGTCATTTATTCGGGGCGTTCCGAACCGCTCATCCAGCCGGTTCTCGATGCGTTCAAGGCGAAGTATCCGAATGTGAATATTTTGCTCAAGGCGGGCAGCAATAGCGAATTGGCGAATGCGTTGATCGAAGAGAAAGCCAACCCGCAAGCCGATGTGTTCATCACCACCGAGTTGCTTACTGTACAGTCGCTAACGGCTGAAGGTGTCTTTCAATCGTATGCGCCCGCGGGCGTGGAGAATATCCCCGCCGAATTTGTGGGCGAAGGCAATGCGTGGACGGGCTTAACCCGGCGCGTGCGCGTGATCATGTACAACAAAGATCTGGTGGCTGAGGATGAAGTGCCCGCCTCGATCTTCGATTTGACCGACTCCAAGTGGCAGGGTCAGGTCGCCGCTGCAGGCTCGACGAACGGCGGTATGCAGGCACAGGTCGCTGCCATGCAGCAATTGCTCGGTGATGAAGCGACCGAAGAATGGCTCAATGGATTGATCGCAAACGAAGTGACTTTCTTTGGTGGTCATACCGATGTGCGCAAGGCGGTCGGCGCGGGTGAGTTTAAGATTGGTTTGGTCAATCACTATTATTATCACTTGCAGTTGGCTGAAGGCAGCAACGTGGGCGTGGTGTATCCCGACCAGGGTGAAGGGCAGGTGGGCTTGTTCACCAATGCAACCGCTGCGGCTGTGGTGAATGGCGCTTCGAACCCCGTTGCCGCTCAGGCATTTTTAGACTTCCTCATTTCGGAAGAGGGACAGAAGTTGTTCGCCGAGCAGAATTATGAATATCCGCTGTTAGCGGGTGTGGCGATCAAAGATGGCGTGCAGCCGCTCGATGGTTTCCGCCTCGCCGAAGTGGATGTGGTGAAAGCCGCCGCGAATTTTGACGCGATGTTCGATCTGATCGAACGCGTAGGCTTACCTTAAATCATTAGACCATAGACCACAGACCATTGTCCATCGTCAATCGTCCGTGGTCTGTGGTCGAATCCTGCTACAATGGTGTGCGGACGCCGATGGAAATAGCCCGCACGAATCTCACTTACCAAAAAATACGCTCGAAGATCAGCCCGCGGCTTGCACTTGCCGCGGGCTTGGTGGCTTTATTTGTAGCAGTACCGCTCATTTATATTTTTATCCGTGCCATCACTGCCGAACCCGAAGCGTGGACTCGTTTGTTCGAAGAACGCATTTGGAAATTATTTGCCAACACCTTGGGGCTTGTGCTGGCAGTGACAACCGGCGCATTGCTCACCGGCGTGACGATGGCATTCCTAACCGAACGAACCGACCTGCCCGGCAAAAAGATCTTCCGTTGGATGTTAGCCATGCCACTGGCGATTCCGGCTTACATTGGCGGCATTGTGCATTTGGCGTTGCTGCGTCCGCGTGGCGGGGTAATACCGAAATTATTGGAAGACTTGTTCGGTCAGCCCGTGTTCACACCCAGCCCACTGGGGTTCGGCGGCGCGGCGTTCATCCTCACCTTGTTCATGTTCCCGTATGTGTACCTCTTAAGCGGAGCCGCCTTCCGCACGCTGCACGCTTCACTCGAAGAAGCCTCACGCGTATTTGGTCGCACTCCCTTGCAGACTCTCTTTCAAGTGACCCTGCCCGCCTTGCGCCCCGGCTTGACTGCGGGCGCATTATTGGTGGCGTTGGATATCTTGGCAGAATATGGCACGGTCGCATTACTGCGCTACGAAACATTTTCATCTGCCATTTTCGTTCAACTCTCCGGTCGCTATGACCGTTCGGCAGCTTCAGTCCTCAGCGGCATTCTTGTCGTTTTAGCCATCGGCATTTTGTGGAGCGAGTTGAAATTGCAAGGACGCGCGCGCTTCACGCAATTAGAAAGCAACTGGCGCCCAGCTCCACTGATGACGTTGGGCAAGTGGCGCATCCCGGCATTTTTGCTTGTCTTTGGAGTTGTCTCTGCGAGTTTACTCTTGCCGGTTGGAGTCTTGCTCGTGTGGAGTGTTCAAGCCTTCCTTAACCCCGAGACGATGGCAACTCTCTTCCACACCGGCTCACAGGGATTTGGCACCTACGTTTGGAACAGCCTGTGGAGTTCTTCACTGGCAGCGATCATCGCGGTCTTGCTTTCGCTGCCGGTGGGTTTGTTCGCGGTTCGTTACCCGAATCGATTTTCCAAATTCCTCTCGCGGTTGAGTCAGGTCGGCTATGCCATTCCGGGTGTGGTGATTGCGCTCAGTTTGGTCTTGTTGGTCAATCGCTTTTTGCCGTTCCTGTATGCCACGCCGTTCATTGTTGTTATTGCTTATGTCTTGCGTCACATGCCGCAGGCAGTCCGCGCGAGCGAGTCGGCGTTGGGTCAGCTTTCGCCTTCGCTCGAAGAAGCCTCGCGGGTGATGGGTCGCACTTCGTTGCAGACTCTTTGGCAGGTGATCCTTCCGCTCATTTTGCCCGGCTTGCTGGCGGGCGGATCGTTGGTCTTCTTAACCTCGCTCAAAGAATTACCAGCTACACTTCTGCTGCGCCCGGCGGGTTTTGATACGCTCGCCGTCCGCGTGTGGGTGTGGGCGGGGGAAGGCTTTTACTTCCAAGCCGCGCCTGCGGCTTTATTGCTGGTGATCGTTTCGGCGTTACCGTTATCCTTCCTCTTGCGCAGGGAGCAAATTTTCAAATGACCAAACTTCAGGTTCAAAATCTTGTTAAGCAATATCCCGGCACGCAACAGTCGGCTGTGAACGACGTTTCGTTTGAATTAAGCGACAACGAAATTTTGGCGTTGGTGGGTCCCAGTGGATGTGGGAAGACAACCACGCTTCGACTCATCGCCGGGCTTGAGCAGCCAGATAAAGGCTCGATCAAGCTGAATCAGGTTCTGGTTGCGTCTGAGTCGGTTTTTATCCCGCCTGAAAAACGCGGAGTGGGCATGGTCTTTCAGGATCACGCACTCTTCCCGCATATGACCGTTTCAGAGAATGTTGCGTTCGGGCTGCGCGGAATAGACGCCGCAGAGACGCGCACGCGTGTGGGCGAAATGCTGCACATGGTGGGCTTGCTTTCCCATTCCAAACGATACCCACATGAACTTTCCGGCGGGGAGCGTCAGCGTGTGGCGTTGGCACGTGCACTTGCCCCGCGACCTTTTCTTGTATTGATGGACGAACCCTTCAGCAGCCTCGACGCGGACTTGCGTGCCGGTGTGCGCGAACATGTGCGCGGGATTCTTAAATCGATGCAGGCGACGGTTATCTTTGTGACGCACGATCAGGAAGAAGCGCTCTACATGGGCGATAGACTCGCCGTGCTGCAAAAAGGCAAACTCGAACAGATCGGCTCACCCGAAGAAATTTTCCATGAATCAAATACACGCTTCGTTGCCGAGTTCATGGGCGATAGTGATTTTCTAAAAGGCAAAGTTTCACGCGATGGAATTCAAACCGCCATTGGGCTTGTGCCGCAAATTGTAGACCTGCCCATTTCCACGCCCGTTGAAATTGCCATCCGCGCCGATGACATTGACTTCCATGTAGACGGCTCCGGTAACGCACTCATTATCGACCGCTTCTTCCGCGGCGCGTTCAATCTCTACCGCCTGCGCCTCGATACGGGACAGGTCATTCACGCGATTAACCCACACACCAATATCTTGCCCGTTGGCACGCGCGTGCAAGCCTTTGTTAGCGCCGAACATGCGTTGACGATATTTTCTTGATCGATTGACGATCACAGAAAAAGATTTGGGCTCGACTCTTACGGGTCGAGTCTTTTGGTTTAAGCAAACCGGTTATCAACCTGGTTGAAAACTTAATTCACTATTGATTTAAGACAATTTTTATCTTCTTATCTAGATTTATATAACTTGCATGCGTATACTCCGCCCACTTATAAAACCAAACTCATATACGGAGAGAAAACATGCTAAAAGCTACACCACTCAGCCCCGACCTGACTCACGAAGA
>JBDKJK010000264.1:0-5670 GCA_039796675.1 Chloroflexota bacterium | reverse complement strand
GACTGGGAGGACATTCCGCCCGCAGTTGGGTGGCTGGACCAGATATTACAAGGCATCGAACAGGCTGATGCATTTATCTTTCTCATTAGCCCAGACTCGGTCAAATCTGAAGTGTGTAATGTGGAATTGGAACACGCTCATAAAAATGCTAAGCGCATCATTCCTATTGTGGTGCGTGAGGTAAACCCCAAAGATACAGTTGCCATTATTCGAGACCTGAATTGGATATTTATTCGCACACCAGAAGAATTTCAACCCAGTCTTGAAAAAGTCAAAGTTGCCATCAACCTCGACGTGGACTGGCTGAAAGAGCACCGCAGATTGCAAGTCCGCGCATTGGACTGGGACCGACAAAAGAACCCAAGCCTGCTCCTGCGTGGCAGTGACTTGCGGAATGCGGCTAAGATGATTGGCGTGCATGAAGAAAGCGACCCGAAACCCTCAGACTTGCAGAAAATTTATATTCTATTCAGCCGTCGCGCAGAACGAGTGCTGACAATCACCTGGATTATCGCCGCATTGGCTTTGTTCGTCTTGGCACTCCTTTCTTATGTGGCTTTTCAAGGGCAGCAACTGGCAATTGCCAAAGAGAAAGAGGCAGAAGCCGCACGGGTGGAGGCAGAAGCCAACCGAGAAGAAGCAGACAGGAACGCCGCGATTGCTCGTGCACAAAAAACAGCCGCAGAAAAGAATGCCCTCATTGCCCAGTCTCAGCGCAGTGCGGCACGTGCTCAAATTTATCAATCGCGCACAGGTGGCTTGTTTACAAGCACATTACTGGCAATCGACTCATATCAGAAATTACCGACAACCGAAGCAGAAGGTATTCTGAGAAAAAATATCAGCCTCTTACCGATCCCAGTGAAAGAAATTCAATATGGCGGAGATATCCTTTCCATTGCGGTGAGCCCCGATGAAAATACCTTTGTGGCAGCCAGCGAAGATGGCACAGCCTGCCTGACCCGTTTTGAGGATGGAGAATCTATATATTGCACAGAAAGTTCTGGCCCCGTGTTGGATGCAGCCTTCAGCCCAGATGGCAGCATTTTGGTTGTTAGTGACTCGTTGGGTGAAGTCCATGTACTTAATGCAGACGATGGGTCACTGATAAAACAGATCAACTTTGGAGTCTCAGTCCGCGATGTGAACATCAGCCCAGATGGAAAACTGCTTGCCATGGCACGAGACGATGCCCGCATCAACATTGTGAAAATATCAGATTTTGCCTTGTACGGTGAATTTTCTGTATTCGGGAATTTAAGAGTCACCGCCTTCAGCCCAGATGGAAGATGGTTTGCCGCCGCCTCTGACCAGGGCGCCATCACCTTTTGGAGTTTGGGAACCAAGCAGATCGTAAACTCTGGAGCTCATCGCGAAGAAGTATTCGAGATCGCTTTTAGCCCTGATAGCCAAACCCTGATCTCAGGCAGTGCCGATAATTGTGCCGTGCTTACCAGTCCGTTTTCAGGCAAGCAATTGCTAAAAGTCCTCAATGAAGATCGGGTCGTCAATGTAGCCTTCAGCCCCGATGGTGAATGGTTCGTAACCGCTTCGGACGATTTTCGTATTCGCGTTTGGGATGCAAAATCCGGTGAAGAACGCATGCGTCTGTTGCAGGAAAGTATAGTGAGCGAAGTGGTCATCAGCCCAAATGGATATTGGATCGCCTCCACCGGCTCCGACCGCACCGTGCGCGTGTGGAGCGCCGCTAATGGGGCAGAGATGTTCCAGATCCCGATCAATGCACCTGGCACAAAGTTACAATTCAGTGCAGACAATAAATACCTTGTCACCGGCGATCAAGATGGACAAGTTTCTATTTGGGAACTTTCTACTCTGGATGCAAACAACGGATACATACGCTTCGATGAATTTATTGGGAATGTTGAACTAAGCCCGAATGGAGACTGGCTTGCCGCCTCAACCAACGGGCAGGTTTGGTTGCTCGACCCCAACCTGAATGCCACGCAGACGTCTCCGCAAGGAAAACCCATCCTTGATCTTAGGCAAGAAACTATCTACGACCTTGCCATCGACCCTGCTGGAACGCTACTTGCCCTCTCCACAAGTGAGGGACGGATTATTACGCTCAACAGAACAGGTAGCACCCAAACCCTAAGCAATAATTCTGGCAACACTACAAAGATTGTTTTCTCCCCAGATGGGCAAAACCTCTTCTTTGCAACCGGCAATGAAGAAGTCCAGTTTCGCAGCCTTAACTCAGGCGAAGCAGGCATTTTGTGGAAAGGAAACTCTGCAATTGCATCCATTACTGCATCTAAAAATAACCTGCTTGCCATTGGGCTCAACGGGCGCATCATTTTATTTGACCTGACGAGCAATACCGTAACTGCCGAGTTGGATTCGCCAGGCAACAACCAATTCCTGCAATTCGACCCATCGGGTAGTTCTTTAGTCTCAAGCTCTCCCTCTGGGCAGACCCTTATTTGGAAGATTAAGAATGGACAATTCGAGCGATTTTTTGAGATCGCTTCTGGGCAGGTTTCTTCGATAGCCTTTAATACCAGTGGCAGTAGACTATTCATCGGTGAGACCGATCAAATCCTGGTTTTCGACCCGAACACCGGCACAGAAGTCAGCCGCCTTCGCCAAAAGGGTGAGTTGATCGCACTGGCACCCCTCCCCAATTCAACCATGTTGCTCACGGCTTCTTTGCGCACCCTGCAATACTTTGATCTCTCCTCGATAAAAGACATATCGGGTCTGCAGATCATAGACTCTGCATGCAGCCGCCTCACTCAGAACTTTAGCGCCGCAGAATGGGCATTCTTCTTTGAAAAGGATGAATACAAGAGCCTCTGTGAAGGGCTTCCTATTCCATAGAAATGCTAGGAGATCGCCCCAAACCTTCCCCTAAACTTGTTGAAGCTCAGAAACAAATTTTTGTTTGTAGGTGGTCTACCCTTTAGGGTAGACCGCTGATCCTTAAAGGGCATAAGACGGGGAAAAGTACAAATGATCGAACATTTATCTTGCACAATCTAACATGGCAGCCCAGGCAATCTCCACATCTTTTTCCTCCGTGCGCCAATTACTAAATGCCGCACGGATTCCGGGTGTACCAAGATAGGTGGTGGGTGTCATAAAGACGCGACCATCATCGCGCAGTTTTGTCAAAATGGCTTTGACCTTTTCTGCATCCACACTACCATTCAACGTAAAGCAGACCACGTTCATCCGCACCGGGGCAAGCAGACGGAATTCTTGGCTGGTTGAAATTTTCGCGCCAAGCTTTTCAGCCATAATGCAATTTTGTTCAACAATATCGCGATAACCATCCTTGCCATACGCTATCAAACTAAACCACGCAGGCAGGGCACGCATACGGCGAGAGTTTTCGGGTCCGAGGTGAATAAAGTCTACGGGTTCGGCAATTGCGCCAAGATAAGCCCCACTGTTTTGAAAAACCGCAATTTGCAGGTTGCGATGTTGGGTAAAGATCATTGCCGCATCGTATGGCACGTTGAGCCATTTATGCGCATCGATGGTGATGCTATCGGCTTGTTCGATGCCGTTGAGCAGATATTTAAACTTTGGCGAGCAGGCTGCAAATCCGCCAAATGCGGCGTCGACATGCAGCCAAAACTTGAATTCTGATTTCATAGCCGCAATTGCCTGAATGTCGTCAAAGTCTACTGTGTTGACTGTGCCCGCATTGGCGATGACGATGCAAGGTTCGCCGTTCATTTCTTCCAATGCTTTTCGCAACTGGACGACGTCCACCGCCTCTCTATTTTCGGGAAGTTTGGAAATGACTTTCAGGGAGTTTCGTCCTAACCCAAGCATGCCCAACGACTTGAACGAACTGGCATGGGCTTCTCCGCTCAAGATTTTCACAGACGGAATGGCATTGAGTCCATCTTGCGAAACAGACTTGCCGTATTGCTGCCCGATCCATTCGCGGGCAATGGCGAGACCAGCGAAGTTAGACATCGTCGCGCCAGTAACAAATGTCCCGGAGAAAGAGGCGGGTAAACCAAACAACTCTCGCAGCATGGAAATCGCTTCCATTTCGATATTCGGTGTGACGGAATTTCCAGCATGACTCAAGTTCAAATCGTAGACAGAGGTCAGCCAATCGCCGAGCAGAGAGGCGGGAGTAGTGCCGCCTGTGACCAAGCCCCAAAACCGCGGTCCATTGCTGGCAGGGATCTGCTGCCCGTAACGTTCTAGAAACAAGTCAAGTGTTTTTTCTGCGCCAGTTCCGTTTGCCGGTAAATGTAGAAGGTCTTTTTGCGCATACCCCGTAGCTGGCGGACGTTGATCAATCTCATTCAGATAATTGTCTGATGCTATTTTTGTTTTTTCCAACAGAGTAGATAAGCACCTTAAGTCATTTTCTAATTGGTTGTGCATAATTTCCTCGATAAAAAAAGTAGGTCACGCTTCAAACGTGACCTACAAGATTTTACACCAACATTCTCACCGGATTTTCCAAAAACTCGGCGAGTTTTTGCATGAACTGCGCCGCCTCGGCTCCGTCACTGATGCGATGGTCAACGGAGATGGTGGCTTTCATACGCCAGCCCGGCTTGATCTGTCCGTTTTCGACAACGGGGACTTCTCTTGCAGAGCTGATCGCCAGAATGGCAGCCTCGGGCGGGTTGACGATGGCGATGAATTCTTCAACATCGTACATGCCGAGGTTCGAGGTAGAGAAGGTCGAACCATCTACATCTTCCGGCTTGACCTTGCCATCGCGGGCACGCCCTGCCATGGCTTTGACTTCGCCCGAGATCTGGCGCATCGACTTCTGGTCTGTGTCTTTGACGACAACGGTCATAAGCCCGCCAGGGACGGTGACCGCCACGCCAACATTGACATGCCCAAATTGAATGATCTCATTGCCTTTGATGGTGGCGTTGAGGTTGGGGAATTGTCGAAGGGAGAGAGCCACTGCTTTGAGAATGAAATCGTTGACCGAGAGTTTTTCATTATCGGGCAGGTAGGCATTGGCTTGCTTGCGCATATCCATCAACGCATCCATTTTGTATTCATGGGTGACGTAGAAGTGGGGGATGGTTTGCTTAGATTCGACCAACCGGCGACCAATGGCTTGGCGAAGTTTCGTGGTTGCGATGACCTTGTCTTCCGTGGATACAATGACGGTGGACGACGGACCGCTGACCGCTGCGGTCTGTGGTCGATGGTCTGCGGTCGAAAGCGCGGCTTCCACATCTTTGCGCACCACACGCCCGCCGGGACCCGTTCCCTGAACGGAAGCGAGGTTCACGCCGTTATCTTTGGCAACTTTGCGCGCAAGTGGGCTGGCTTTTACTTCAGACGATTGACTATGGACGGCGGAAGATGTTTCAGCGGAAGCAGAGGCTTGGGGTGTTGAAGCAGGTGTTGGGGCGGTCTGAGGCGTAGCCGCGGTCTGCGGTCTATCGTCAGCGGTCGGCTTTGCATCCACTTTTTCACCCGCTGCACCGATCACGGCAATGGGGGCGTTCACGGGAACCATTGTTCCCTGATCCACAATTAATTGCAGCACAACACCGCTGGCAGAAGATTCTACTTCAACGGTAGCTTTGTCGGTTTCGATCTCGGCGAGGATATCGCCTTTGTTGATGTTTTCGCCCACTTGCTTTACCCAGCGGACGAGCATACCCTCAGCCATGTCGAAGCCGAGTTTGGGCATATTGATAG
>JBDKJK010000263.1:0-8656 GCA_039796675.1 Chloroflexota bacterium | reverse complement strand
CCGCCTGTAAAATCGCCCGCGCCCCATGTGAGCGCGGAGAGTAAACCAAAGATGATCGAAAGCAAGATGTTCTCCTTGTTGGTGTGCGCGATTATACCGTGACATATTAACAATGCTTTATGATAGTGACCTTTCTTGTTTAATGGGGTTAGATAAAAACATATTGGGCATTTGACGAGCCACAATTTAGCAGGTCATTTGGGTCATGCAGTTGCGGCATAAAACCTTATAAAATCGAGCAGTTTAAAAATCAGGAGTTCGAATGAAAAATGTAGATGTTCGGCAACTCATTACCAGTATTACTGCAGGGTTGGTGGCAGGCTTAATTGTGATCGTCTTTTGTATTTCATTGGCAGCCTTGATCTTCAGCGGGGAGATGAGCGCTTATGTTTCGCGCGGAATTGGCTTGTTCTTATTTGGCGGGTTTGTCATGTCTGTCTTGCTGAGCATTTTTGGAAGTTTCCCCGGCACAGCCATCGGACCTCAAGACGGACCAGCCGCACTGGTGGCTGTTGCTGCCAGTGCAATTGCCGCTTCCATCGCCGGGACGCCTGATTCTGTTTTCTCGACCGTGGTTGCCACCATTATGCTTTGCTCCTTTGCAACCGGAATCATCTTTTTTTTGATCGGCACCTTTAAGCTGGGGAATTTGGTACGCTACATTCCATACCCCGTGGTTGGCGGCTTTTTAGCAGGGACAGGCTGGTTATTAACCCGTGGCGCAATTGAAGTGATGATCGGGCAAAGCTTAAGCATGAATACCTTGGGAAGTTTGCTTAGCCCTGAAATGCTGATTCGTTGGCTGCCGGGCACAATCTTTGCTTTGATCGTCTTGATAATTTTGCGAAAAGTGAATCACTTTCTCGTCTGGCCCGGAATTGTTTTTAGTGCCGTCATTTTATTTTATTCAGCACTGTTAGCAACAAACACTTCTATTGAACAGGCTCGAAGCATGGGCTTGTTATTGCAAGAATTCCCAAGTGGAGGGTTATGGAGACCTTTCTTGAGCACCGAATTCAATCAGGTGCAATGGAACGCCTTAGCCAACCATGCAGATAAGTTGATCCCAGTTCCCTTGGTCAGTTTGATCGCGTTTTTATTAAATGCAACCGGTTTGGAGTTGGTTGCCAAAAGAGACATCAACCTCAACCATGAATTAAAGATCACAGGCATCGCCAACATTGCATCGGGGTTGGGAGGCGGACCGACAGGGTATCACTTGTTAGGTGCAACTGCTTTAGGTCAGCGCATGGGGGCGAAGACGCGCATTGTCACCATCACCACTGCCGTTGTGTGCGGGTTGATACTGCTGGCTGGCGGTGCATTCATCAGCTATTTGCCAGTGGCATTGCTGAGCAGTTTGCTTTTGGTGTTGGGCTTATCCTTTCTCGTAGATTGGGTCTACGATGCGAGGTTCAAACTTCCGCGCTCAGAGTATGCCATTGTATTGATCAGTCTATTGGTCATTGGCGCGGTGGGGTTTCTCGAAGGTGTAGGGGTTGGCATCATCGCTGCGACGATATTATTTGTATTCAAATACAGCAAAGTGAACACAGTACGAGACACATTAAATGGAAAAATATATCACTCGAAAGTAGAACGCCCACAAATTCAGCGGGATATTTTGCGTGAACATGGTGAAAGCATCCATATCTTTCGTTTGCAGGGATATATCTTCTTCGGCACGTCTGACAAATTACTGACGCACATCCGGGAATTACTGGAGGATAAAACCATCATCGAACAATTCATTCTTATGGATTTTCACAGCGTCTATGGGTTGGATTCTTCAGCCACATCCAGCTTCACGCGCATGCGCCAATTGGCTGAAGTACATGGAATTCAATTCGTGCTAACAGAAGTGGATACCACGATTCGCAGATCCATGGAACGTGGCGGGTTTAAGGCAGATGAATATATAAGCTTTTTCCCTACTCTCGACCATGGGGTGGAATGGTGCGAGAATAAATTACTTCAAAAGTACGAAGCCTCTACACTGTTTATCCAAACAGGAATTAAGTCGCAGTTAAGAAGAACCTTCCCCAAGCCCGATCTGATCGATAAGTTGATCACGTATCTTGAACGCATGGAAGTATCTGAGAACTTCTATCTAATGAAACGCGGCGACCTGCCTGAGTCTATGTATTTCGTTGAGTCGGGTAAATTGAACGTCCTCCTTGAAACAGATGAAGGGCAGATTACCCGTTTGAGTAGCATTCGCAGCGGAACCGTTGTTGGTGAGCTTGGGCTGTATCTAAAAAATGAAAGAACTGCAAATGTGGTTACCGAACAAAAAAGTGTTCTATATAAACTATCCATGGATGCCATGAAGAAAATGGAACAACAGGACTCGGATGTTGCTTCTGCCCTGCATGAATGGATCGCCCGTTTACTGGCGGAACGCATGGCAGATAATAACTGGGCGATTGAAGCATTATTAGATTAAGTCGTCCTAGTACTTTTGTCTAATTGTAAAAATGGTATTGAATACATACAATATAAGCATCTTATAGGTATATTTACTGGTAATTTTATTGGTAGGAGAGAGTTGACGAGGTCGCCTTCAGAGGGCGACCTCGTCGTTTTAATTTCTCTAACACTTTTCTTATTTTCTGCCCCTTGACCAAAACTTAACTCCGGCATAAAGTTAAGCTCGCTTAACTAAAAAGAAGGCTTAACTATGACCAAACCTCTCCCAATTTCCCAGTCACTGCGCACCTGGATGGACGTGTTCATGCACCGTTCCATGCGCGGCTGGACGCACTTCGCCAAGACCACCGGGCTTTCGATGCCGCAATTCAGCATCTTGATGCAATTGCACCATAAAGGTCCGTGCGGCATGTCTGAGATCAGTGAACGCTTCGACATCTCCAATGCGGCGGCGAGTCAACTGGTGGAGAAACTTGTGCAGAGCGAACACATTGAACGCGCCGAAGACCCCAATGACCGCCGTGCCAAAGTTTTGCAGCTCACCCCCAATGGTAAAGATCTAATCGAGGCGGGCTTCAAGGAACGCTATAAGTGGATGGATGAACTCGTATCCAACTTGAAGGCAGAGGAAAGAGAAAAGGTTGTAGAAGCACTGACCATTCTCACCGACGCGGCAAAGAACATGAGCGACAAAAATTAACCTCCACGATTCCTAACCTATTTCAACATCATTTGTACACATTGACTTGATATTTTCAAACAGTCATTTTAATAAGGAGTAACCCCTTGCAAGCATCTTTATCCCGACCTCAAGCTCGCGCCCGCCGCGGTGACCCAAAAGCACGCGGCTCTATGGGACGTGCCATCCGCTATTTGATGAATTACAAACAGCAGGCAGCACTACCCTACTTATTTTTGATCATCGCCACACTGGCACAGTTGGCTGTTCCGCGTATGGTTCGCAACGTCATTGACGCCGTCACCAGCGGATACATTGCCGATCAGATCCTGCAAGCGCTGGATAAAATTCCCGCCGCATTTATGGGACAGGCACTGCCGCAGATCCTCGAAGCTACGGGTAGAGACAGTTCCCTGACGCTGGACCAGCTCAAGGTCCAATTGGAGGCGGATGTTTCCTCTGCCCCACAGACCTTGATCAACGCCATCATCTTCATCATCGTTTTCGCCATCCTGCGCGGATTGTTCGCCTTCCTGCAAGCCTATTGGGCTGAAAAGAATTCGCAGGCGGTTGCATATGACATGCGCAATGATCTGTATGCGAAGATCCAGCGTTTGTCTTTTTCGTATCACGACAAGAATCAAACCGGTCAATTGATGATCCGCGCCACGGACGATGTGGAAAAAGTGCGTCTGTTCATTGGACAAGGTTTACTGCAATTGGTGGGCGCCATCATTTTGTTGGTAGGCACTCTGACTATTTTGTTCAGCACCAACACAAAACTTGCTTTCACCACGCTGCCGATTCTGCCGCTCGCTTTTGTTTTGTTCATGATCTTTGGCGGGTTGAGCCAGCCTTTGTTCGCAAAGGTTCAGCAGAAACTTTCCACGTTGAATACCATCCTTCAGGAAAATCTTGCGGGTATCAAGGTTATTAAGGCATTCACGCGTGAAAAGGAACAGCAGAAAAAATTCCGCGTTGCGGCAGATGACAGCATGCAGCAATCCATTACGGTTGCACGACTCTTCACCTTCCTCTTCCCGTTGATCTTCATGGTTGCCAATCTCGGTCAGGCTGCCATTTTGAATGTTGGCGGCAAGGAGATCATTGCTGGTGCGTTGAGCCTGGGCGAATGGCAGGAATTTTCGCTGTACCTGATATATCTCTTTTTACCCATCGCGCAATTTGGTTTCATCATTACCCAGTTGGGGCAGGCGTCTGCTTCTGCCACGCGTATCTTTGAAATCATCGATGCCAAGTCTGATATTACCGACAAGCCCGATGCGATAAAACTCCCCGGCGTGAAAGGCGATGTGAAGTTCGAAGATGTCACCTTCCGTTATTTCGGCGGCGGTGAGCCGGTACTTTCCAACGTTTCGTTTGAAGCTAAATCCGGCGAGACGATTGCCCTGCTCGGTGCCACTGGCTCCGGCAAGACCACCATCATCAACTTGCTTCCGCGCTTTTACGACCCAACCGAAGGACGCATCACCATTGACGGCAACGAACTACGCGATGTGACCCTCGACTCACTCCGCTCACAGATCGGCATCGTATTGCAAGAGACGACTCTTTTCAGCGGCAGCATCCGCGAGAACATTGCCTTCGGCAAACCCGATGCCAGTGACGAAGAAATCATCGCCGCCGCAAAAGCCGCGCAAGCGCACGACTTCATCACCTCCTTCCCAGAAGGCTACAACACCCACGTCGGTGAACGCGGCACCACCCTCTCTGGTGGACAAAAACAACGCGTCGCCATCGCTCGCGCCTTGCTGCTCGACCCGCGCATTCTCATCCTCGACGACTCCACTTCATCGGTCGACCTCGGCACCGAAGCCGCCTTGCAAAAAGCGCTCGACGTGCTCATGAAAGGTCGCACCTCCTTCGTCATCGCGCAGCGCATCAGCACCGTGATGAACGCAGACAAGATCATCGTGCTCGAAAAAGGCAAGGTCGTCGCCGAAGGCAAACACAAGGAACTTATGGAAGATAGCGCCATTTACGCAGAGATCTACAATTCGCAGATTCTCCCCAACGAGAAAGGCGGTGCCCAATGATGATGAATCGCGATCTCTTCAAAAGCGACACCAACAAAGCCCGCAACCTCGGTGAAACTCTCGCCCGCTTCGGAAAATATTTCGGCAAATTCTGGTATGTGCTTGTTCTAGCTTTGGTCCTGATCGTCGTCTCTACTTGGACTCAAGTGACCACCCCCGAATTGACCGGGCAAGCCGCAGACTGTTTCCTCGTCCCCACCGGCGGAGGAAGTGCCTTCGGCTCCTTCGCACCGGCAACTGATTCAACAGAAGAAACTTCATCTTCCTGTTGGCTGATCTCAGACCCCGCCACACTAACCGGCACCCAGAAGATCATTGCCAGCATGTATCACTTCGGCGACTTTGAAATTCTCGACCCCGCCACTGCCACCAGCGAAGAACGTGTAGCAGGCTTATGGAGACTGATCCTCATCACCATCGTCCTCTTCGTCTTGGGTGCCATCGTCACCGGCACCTTGTTCTTCACCATGTCATGGACCGGTCAACACGTGCTGCGCGAACTCAAACTGGACTTGTTCCATCACCTGCACGAGCTTTCGCTCAGTTACTACGCCGAGCACGAAGCCGGTGACTTGATGAGCCGCATCACCAACGACACCTCCGCCATCGAGCAGACCTTCTCGTTTGCATTGGTCCAAGTCTTCAGTGGCATCCTGCTCCTGGTGTGGACTGCGTACAACATGGTCACGCGCAGTTTGCCATTCGCGTTGCTCTCTCTGGCAATTGCGCCGGTCATGTTATGGGTCACTTCTTATTTCTCAGCACAGGCTCGCAAAGCCTTCCGCGTGGCACGCGAAGAGATCGGTTCGGTCAACTCAGAATTACAAGAGACCATCTCCGCTGTGCGCGAAGTGCAGGCATTCAACCGAGCTGAAGAAAACATCGAGAACTTCAAAGAAGTCAACGCTGCCAACCGCGACGCGAACGTCCGCGCTGTGTCCTTCACCTCCGCGCTGGCGCCTGCCTTGGAAGCTTTATCCTATGTAGCTTTGGGCATCGTTGTGGGTGTAGGTGGTTGGGCTTTATTGCGCGGCGGTGACTTTGGCGGCGCGCCCGTCACCCTCGGCTTGGTCATTACCTTCCTTGCCTATGTTCAGCGCTTCAACCAACCCATTCAGCAGATTGCCGTCTTATGGACGAACATCCAAAACGCGATCGCAGGCGGCGAACGCATCTTCACCATTTTGGATGAAAAACCCGCTGTGTTCGACAAGCCCAATGCCAAACCGATGACCGAGATTAAAGGTTTGGTAGAGTTTGACAACGTAGCCCATGAATATGAAGACGGTGTGCCGGTCTTGAAGGGCGTCTCCTTCACTGCCCAGCCCGGTCAGACCTTTGCGATCGTGGGTCCCACCGGCGCAGGCAAGACCACTATCATCAACCTTCTGCCGCGCTTCTACGATGTGACCGAAGGCTCCGTCAAGATCGATGGCGTGGATGTACGTGATGTCACCGCCGAATCGATCCGCAAGCAGGTCGGCATCGTCTTGCAAGACACCTTCCTTTTCAGCACCACCGTCATGGAAAATGTCCGCTTTGGCAAGCCAGACGCCACCGACGAAGAAGTGATGGCAGCCATTAAACTCGCCAACGCCGATTCGTTCATTGAACGCCTGCCAGAAAAATATCAAACCGTTTTGGGTGAACGCGGCTCCGGTCTTTCACAAGGACAGCGTCAGTTACTGTCCATTGCACGTGCTGCACTCGCAGACCCGAGAATTCTCATTTTGGATGAAGCCACTTCGAGCGTGGACACACGAACCGAGCGTCTCATCCAAAAAGCCTTCGACCAATTGCTCAGCGGACGCACCTCCTTTGTCATCGCGCATCGTCTTTCGACCATCCGCAATGCCGACCAGATCCTTGTGCTCAAAGCCGGTCAGATCATCGAACGCGGCAAGCACAATGAGCTATTAGAAAAGAAAGGCTTCTATTACGACCTGTATATGAGCCAGTTCAAGAAACAGGAAGAATTGGAAGCGGCATTGGCGTAATTAATTTTCCCGTCATTGCGAGGGCGGTGCTCTTCCGCCCGAAGCAATCTCAGGATTAAGTCCTGAGATTGCTTCGCCGCAAAAGCAAGAGCGCGGCTCGCAATGACGGATTCGAGATGAATGGTACACTCCCCCAACCATGACCGAAACAACTCAAACGCCCCCAGAAGAAAAACTTGATTTCAAACGCATCCTGCCCATCTTAGTCATCGTGCTTGTAGACTTGATGGGACTTTCTATTATTATCCCTTTGTTGCCGCTCTATGCCGCCCGCTTCGGTGCGGAACCGATCGTGGTCGGCATTCTGCAAGCCGCCTACCCACTGATGCAGTTCGTCGGCGCACCGATCCTCGGCAGACTCTCTGACCGCTTTGGACGCAAACCCGTTCTCGTCGTCAGCCAGATCGGGACGTTGATCGGCTTCATCATGCTTGGCTTTGCCAACAGCATGTTCTTATTGTTCGTCTCGCGCATCATCGACGGTCTCTCCGGCGCGAACATCTCCACGGCGCAAGCCGCCATCGCCGATAGCACCAATGAAAAGACGCGCACCCAAGGGCTGGGTTTGGTCGGCGCGGCATTCGGCGTGGGCTTTGTGCTCGGACCCATTCTGGCTTTCATCGTGCTGGCATCTTCGGGGCAAAACTATCAATACGTAGCATGGACAGCCGCACTGTTCTCACTCACTTCTATTTTATTAACCACCTTCTGGTTCAAAGAAACGGTAGCCGATGCGGCCAACCCAGAAGCCTCGCGCAAGCGCCGTCCGTTCTCGTTCAGTAATTTACGCGAAGCCATGGCACATCGCCCCACCATCATGTTCCTCGTGGTCGTCATGTTCTTCTATCAAGTTGCCTTCGGCGGATACGAACAACTCTTTTCGTTGTTCACCCTCAACCAACTCGGCATGGATGCGCGCGATACCTCGGGTTTGTTCATGCTAGCGGGCATCCTGATCATCGTCATCCAAGGCGGCTTGATCGGACGTTGGTCTCGTTTGAAAGGCGACCGCTGGCTGGCATTGATGGGAATCGGCGCCTTGGCAATCGGCTTGATCGGCACGGCTCTGACTCCGCCCGTGCCTGTTCCCTGGTACGACGAAGCTCGCGTCCTCGAAAGCCTCGCCGGGCAGGGAGAGTTCCGCGTGTCGCTCCAAAGCATCAACATAAACCTGCCAGATGAGTCAGCACGTGGTTGGTTCGGCATCGTTTGGTTAATGATCGCCAGCATTCCAGCCGCATTGGGCGGCGGGACTCTTCAACCCGCAGTGAATTCATTGATCACAAAAGCATCTGATAAAAGCGAAGTGGGCGGCATGTTGGGGTTATCCTCCGCAGCTTATAGCGCTGCCAATGCCATCGCCCCACTTTTCTACGGCGCACTGTTTCAATGGTTTGGTCCACCCGTGCCGTTCTTCGTTGGCGGAGCGATCTTGTTGGCATTATTCCTCTTTGCGCCGAGGGTGATAAAGAATTGACGGTTAACCGCCAATC
>JBDKJK010000262.1:0-3135 GCA_039796675.1 Chloroflexota bacterium | reverse complement strand
CGAAGAGACGATAGGGGAGTAGACGAGTCCACGGGCATTTTCAGATCTTCGGTGGGGATCAATTCGCCATGCGGGTCGCGAGTGGGGTGTCCCATTGCGGCGGCGATGCGTCGCTCGAAATCCTCCGAGATGACATGCTCCAGCCGCTCGGCTTCTTCATGAACTTCATCCCAAGAGTAGCCCAGGGTTTGTACCAGCCAGGTTTCGATAAGACGGTGATGACGGATGACTTCGAGCGCAGCTCGTTTTCCAGCACTGGTAAGGGTGACACCTTGATGTTTTTGATACTCAACCAGTGCAGGTTTTTCGGCGGCGAGTTTTTGGATCATGCCCGTAACGGATGCGGGCTTGATATTCAATTCACGCGCGAGATCGTTGGTGCTGGCTGGTGAGCCGTCTTTCGTCAGGGTGTAGATCCGTTTGAGATAATCTTGCGTCGATCGCGATGCAATGGGTTTCATACTTTTCCTGTAATTTAGTTTCAACTAAATTTATTTTAGGTTAGACTAAATTTTTTGTCAAGAGGGAATTTGACGTAAAATGGGGGCATGACCCTATTTTCTGAAATCTCCGAACAACCAGATCGAATTAGGAATTTGTTTTCTTCGCAGAGAAAGCAGGTGGAACGTATTGCCGCTGCGATCCAAAAACGCGAGATCGATTATGTATTCCTCGCGGCGCGCGGAACCTCAGACAATGCAGGTAGGTATGCAAATTATCTGCTTGGCGCTATGAATGGGCTTCCGCTCGCGTTGGCGACGCCGTCTCTATTCACTTATTACAAAAAACCTCCTGTTTTGAAGAACGCTCTCATTATTGGTATTTCGCAATCGGGCAAATCGCCGGATATTGTCAGCGTATTGGAGGAGGGGAAACGGCAGGGATGCCTGACCCTTTCCATGACCAACGAACCCGCCTCACCTCTTGCCCAGGCATCGGATTTTGTCCTCGAGCTTCAGGCGGGCGCTGAGAAAGCTGTGGCTGCCACAAAAACCTACACCACCGAGTTGATGAGTGTAGCAATGCTTTCTGCTGCATTAGCAGGTGATAAAAAAATGTGGGCAGACCTTGCGAAGATCCCTGCATGGATGAAGCAAGCTTTGAAACAAAATGACTTTATCGAAGATGCTGTTCAACGATATCGCTATATCGATCAGACTGTGGTGTTGGGGCGCGGCTTTAACTACGCCACAGCGTTCGAGTGGGCATTGAAATTAAAAGAGTTGACCTACATCATTGCCGAACCGTATTCTTCTGCCGATTTTGCCCACGGACCGATCGCCATGGTCGAGAGCGGGTATCCGGTTTTCGCCGTGGCTGCGAAGGGCAAAGTGTTCAACTCCATGCTTCAAATGCTTCAACGCCTGCGAGAGGATATTTCTGCCGAATTGGTGGTGATCTCGAACGACAAACGCGCTTTGTCGCTTGCGCAAGTTCCATTGAAAATTCCAACGGATACCCCGGAATGGCTTTCCCCTTTGGTGGGCATTCTACCGGCGCAGCTGTTTGCTTATCATCTTACGCGTGCCAAGGGCTACAATACTGAACAGCCGCGCAGTATCCGAAAAGTGACTGAGACAAAATAAAGTCTATTGATATTCCCGATAGGGAATGGATATTGGCATGAAACCATTAGGAGAATTCCATGCGTGTTTGTGTGTTATCTGACGAGTATATTGAAAACTTTAACCCTGCACCTTATTTGAAAGATTACGAATGGAAAATGGTGACACTGACTGCGCCGGTTTTTGAGAAGATACAGGTGTTAGCAGAAACCAATGAATTTGATATCTTCTTGAACATTTGCGAAGGTTACGAATTCGAAGATGAAGAAGATGAAGAGATCGGCTATCAAGCACATGAAGTGGTGCAAGCGCTCGAGTCTCTTAACTTACCCTTTACCGGCGCAGACTCGCGTTGTTTTGACCCAACCCGCGAGGAAATGCAGGCAGTTGCAGATGCCAACGGAATCGGTTTTGCCAAGGGCTATCATGTCAAAAGCGTAGAAGAAGCGGAAGCACTCGTCAAAAATTTGCAATTTCCCATCATGGTCAAACATCCCAAAAGCTATGGCAGTATGGGCATGATCAAGGCATCGCGTGCAAACACAGTGGAAGAAGTAATGACTCAGGTGAAGCGGCTTTGTGGGGAATTCGGTGCAGCGCGCATGGAGGAATTCATCATCGGACCTGAGTTTAATGTTTTGGTTGTCGATAACCCAAATGACCTTCGTCAGCCATTCGTCTACCCGCCTGCGCAATTGATCTTCCCAGAAGGCGAAGAGTTCTGGCATACGGATATTAAGTGGGACTACAACATTCCGTTTGATTTCAATGAAGTGACCGAACCCGACTTGAGAACCCACCTTCAAGATATTGGCAGACGCATGTTTCTTGCCATGGGCATCTCTGGTTACGGGCGCTGTGATGTGCGCATGAACGAAAAAGGCGAGTTGTTCATTTTAGAGATCAACCCCAACCCTGCCATTATGCTGGCGCCCGAAGAGTATGGCCCCGCAGATTATATGATTCTTTACGATAAAGATGGCTATAAGGGATTTTTTGACCGTATCTTTGGGGCGGCAAAAGTTCGGCGAGAACTGCGCACATCTTGAAGTGCCCTGAGCTTTGGGCTAATCTGATGCTTGGGGATTTTCGATCAAGCTTTTCATTTCAGCCAACACGGCTTGATGGATGGCGTCTGTTTCGGTCGTGCCCAAGTCTTTGGCGTAAATCGGCTTGCCGATCTGAATGGTGGCCGTGACTGGCTTTTCGTTAAATATCACCATGCCCAGCAGCTGCAATGCCGTCGCTAACTTTTCTCTTTCTTCTTTCGTCTTTTTAATTTTCAACAACCAATGATTTGCATATTTCTTGGCAACCACACTTCGCACTAAAACCGGCAAGATGGCTGCGTCGGGTGCCATGCGGATGAAGACGCCCACACTGTCTGTCCACTCTTTGAGCGAGTCGACGGCGCCGGGGTAAACATCTGGGTCGGGTTCAATGTGACCGGCGGGGAAGGTGAGGATGGCGCCGCCTTTTTTCAAATGGGCGCTGACTTGCCTCACCAGCATCATGCGTTTGGCGGGGTCATCATAGACGTAGAAAAGTTGAGCCGTGGTATGCGGAAGTG
>JBDKJK010000261.1:0-4809 GCA_039796675.1 Chloroflexota bacterium | reverse complement strand
GCGCTCACTGCGGCGATAATGGTTCCATCAGCAGGGGCGTAGGCGCGCGCCATGGCAACTTGTGAGTCAACATCATCCGGCTGGTAGGCTTCGGGGTCAATGCCCATGCTCAATAAAGTTTCATCGAGGTTCATCTGGGCGAGTTCCACTTGCAGTTCCTGAATTTGAATTTCCGCCTGCGACCTGCCCTGGGTTCGATATTGCTCCAAGGTCAACTGCGCGATCTCAAGGTCGATCTGTGCGCGGCGGATGACGTTCTGCATCTCTTGCGCCTTCGCCTTGATCTCACGCGCTTCCACCAACTCGCCGAGTAATTGTCCTTCGGTCACCACATCGTTCACGTTGACGAAAGACTCGCCCACCTGTCCATTCATTTCAAAGTAGACGGTGTACAAAGCCAAGGGGGTGACACGTCCGCTCAGCTTGGCTTCGATCACAATATCGCCGCGTTGAACGGTAAAGGTTTCCTGCACCGGGGTTGGGTAGTGTGTGGGGACAGTTTCAACTCCCGCCGCACCCGTCCCACAAGCTGAGAGCAGCAGGGAGAATGCAAGGGTCCATGTAAAAAATTTATTCATTATTTTATGTTCGCCAATTCCACATCAATATGTTTCAAACGGCTTCCGGGGAGTGCATCCGGGAATTTTGCCGCGACTTCTTCCAGCGTCATTTCGCCGATGTGACTGAGATTTGCCATCAACAACGGACCTGAAGTATGTTTTGTCAGAATGGCAAGCGCTTGCGGATCTTCTGTCAGCACTTTGACCTGCACCCCAACATGTAGACGGGATGTGCGCGCTTCCGGCTCAAGCAGGATGCTGCGCTTCTCTCTTACATCACGGCTTGATCCACCCACCCAAACCTCATGCTCGCCTGCTTCTGTGGTCCACGCGTTCCGGAGTGTGTCGAAATACCAAAAGGCTTCACGGTTGAGCGTAAAGGTAATGGTCTTCTTCTGCTTCGGTTTGAGTTCCACTTTGGCAAAAGCCTTGAGTTCCTTCTCGGGTCGCGCCATGGTCGCTTTGACATCACGCACGTAGACCTGCACCACTTCTTTGCCTGTTACTTTGCCGGTGTTGGTCACATCCACTTTCACGGTGAGAGTGTCATTTGGGTTGAGTGATTTTTTGTCCAGCCGCAAGTTGCTATATTCGAATGTCGTATAAGAAAGCCCATGCCCAAACGGGAAGAGCGGAGCAAGTTTCTTGGTATCGTAATAACGATAGCCAACGAAGATGCCTTCGCCATAATAAACTTTGCTATTCTCGCCCGGGTAGTTGATAAAGGCTGGGTTATCCTCCAAACGGACTGGGAAGGTTGTCGGCAATTTACCAGAGGGGGTAACGTCTCCGAAGAGCACATCCGCAAGCGCGTTGCCCATTTCCTGTCCGTTAAGCCAGAGTTGCACAATGCTGGCTACTTGATCTGCCCAGGGCATTTCCACGGCTGAGCCGGTATTGACCACCACAACCGTGTTCTTGTTTGCCTTTGCAACCCGTTTGATCAGTTCATTCTGATCACCGGGCAGTTTCATATCTACACGGTCGAAGCCTTCTGCTTCCCATTCCGCGTTCAAACTCCCGACCACGATGACCACATCCGCTTTCTTGGCGAGTTTGACGGCATCACCGATCAAGTCTTCAGACTGCGGGGGGAGATGCCCCAGCTTGACCGAACGCCAAATGGGGGAGCCTTTCCAATAGAACTCAATGCGAATGGGATAGGCTTTGCCACCTTCAAGCTTGATTTCTTTGATGATCTCGCGTCCCATGTCGGCGTCATTGCTATGGTCGATCAAGAGCTTTCCATCGAAGTAAAGTTTGCTCCAACCCACGCCGCTGAGCGAGAACTTGTGTTTGCCACTTTCTTTGGGTGTGAAGAGACCTTCCTGGATCATGGAGAAGGATTCTTGATTTACATTGGGAGCCGAGACGTAGAACCAACCATGGTCTACAAACGGGGTGACGTCGCTAAAGGCTGCAGGGCCAGAAAACTCTGTTCCGTTGAACAGGCTCAGGTTAAGTCCGAGGCGACCATCCGGCGTAGATAAAAGTTCGGGGGTGGGAGTCGGCAGGGTTTTAAAGATATGGCATCCGGGGGCGTAATCCACTTTGACCTTTTTGCCCGCACGATTCTTGATGCCTTCGAGCGGTGAGATCACATAATGCGGACGGAAGCCAGAGGAGCTGCCGCCGCCGAAAATGCTGGCGCGTTCGGCATGCGAACCGATGACTGCGATGCGTTTGACTTTCTTGAGAGGCAGAAGGTCTTTCTTGTTCTTGAGCAAGACAATGGCTTCACCCGCGGCTTCACGTAAGACCTTGCGATGCTTGGGGTTATCGTTGGCAACTTCGTTCTTGTGTGGAGGGGTATCTAACAACCCGGCTTTATCTAAAAAGCGCAACAGGCGAGCGGCTTTGTTATTGATGCCCTCTTCTGTTAGTGGACCTTCATCCAATGCGCGCTTGACGACTTCTTCAGACATCCAACGCGCGGGTCCGGGCATTTCAATATCAAGCCCGCCGTTGGGGACGTTCATATCATAAGTGCCGTACCAGTCGGAAATGACAATGCCATCGTAGCCCCATTCACCTTTGAGAATGTCGATGAGGGTGTGGTCATATTCGCAGGCGTAGACTCCGTTGACGCGGTTGTAAGAAGACATAACCGCCCAAGGGTTGGAGTTGCGAATGGCAATGCGGAAGGGTTCAAGATAGATCTCGCGCAATGTGCGTTCGTCCACTTCGGAGCTCATCGAGTTACGTTCAAATTCCTGATCGTTGGCAATGAAGTGCTTGATGCACGCGCCGATACCTTTGTCCTGCAAACCTTTGATATAAGATGAAGCGATCATGCCGCTGAGATAGGGGTCTTCGGCAAAGCATTCGAAGTTGCGCCCGGCAATCGGTGTGCGGTGTATGTTGACCGTGGGCGCAAGGAGAACATGACCCGCTTTATCTTTCACTTCATCGGCAAGGACGCTGGAGACCTTTTCTACGAGATCCGGATTCCAAGTTGCGCCGAGCGCCATGCCAACCGGAGTCGCCGCAGAGGTGGGCGACATTTCGCTCCAAATGCCGCGAACGCCGTTCGGTCCATCTGCCATACGAAAGGCAGGGATGTTAAGGCGCGGTACGCCTGTGCTGAACCAAAGCTCAAACCCAGCGAGCATGGAGATCTTTTCTTCGAGGGTCATTTGAGCGAGTAAGGATTCGATTTTAGACATAAGGTTCTCCGTTGGCAAAATAGAAATAAAACTTGTGATGTGTTTGGTTGTTATAGGTTCGAGAAATTGATCAACTCAATATCAAGCTTTTCAATCAAGGTCCGCACGGCGGGGTCGAGCATAATGCCGAGTTCACGTTGGCGCGGCTTGTTGTAGATGGATTCTTTCATGAAGGCATCGGGTACGAAACCGACATGACACATCAACTCAGAGGTGCCTTCGCCTACATTTAATAGCAGTTCCGTAAGCACATCGGCTGTGGCTTGCTTGTCGTAGAAATCCACGATGAAGACATCGGGATGCTTTGGTGTAAATTCTTTTAACAACGCTGGAGTCTGTTTGTATGTTTCACTCATCTCACCTGAGATTCTGCCCGCAAATGGATAACGAATGGGGCAGTCATATTCCTTTGACAGTTCGAGCATGGCACGAAAAAGCTCTGGAGCAAAATATGACGAATGATGATGCGAGTCGAGGTGGTCGGGTTTCTTCCCGGCGGCTTTGATAAAGGCTTCGATCTGTGCGCGCCATTCGGCTTTGACCTCTTCGATCTTCAGGTTGGGAATATTCTCAATGAAGGGCGTGTACTTGAAGAAATCTCCATTGGCATCAGTAACGGACTTGACCGCCTCATGCTTTAAGATGGGCTTGCCCATGGTCAACACCAAGTGGACTCCCAGCCCAAGCGTGGGCGTTTCTTTCACAGCCAGGCGCACGTCATCGGCTGTGGTGGGGATGTTCATCATACAGGTGGTGGATGTGACCACACCGTGTCTGTGGGCGAGGCGAATCCCTTCTGAAATTTCGTGGCTGCGTCCGTAATCGTCTGAATTGATGATCAGTTTTTTCATTTTTAGTTTTCCATCTTTCTTAGGTATTCAGCATATAGATCAACCAAATTGCCAAGCGGCTCTTTGTAGAACTCATCGGCAGTGATGTTGATCTTGGCGTATTCCGGGATCGGCTGCACCATCGGCTTGGTCTTGGCGAATTCCTGTATCACCTTGGCATGCGGCTTAAGTGAACCATCCGGGCGGACGAGCCCAAAGAAGCGTTCATGCACTGCATTCTGGCAAGGCGGCACGTTCCACAGTTCGGGGATGTAATCGGCATAGCACCAGAGCATGGCTCCAGTTGCGCCGCTGTGCTGAAGTTTCGGAATGGTCAGGCTGAGGAATTCAGCAAAGTCTTCTTCACTTGCCATGAATTGCTCGCGTTCACGCCCGTTGGTTTCTGTCCACTTCATCATGGAGCTGGCTTCGCCGGGTAATGCCGTACAGCCGCCGAACTCTTCCATCAAGACTGGTTTACCACCCAGAGCGGCAGTAAGTGCGCAAGTGAAAGGGACATAATCTGGGTCGAGCGGTTTGCGTGCCCAGTCAGAATACATGGGGTAGGAATGCATCACGGCAACATCAGTGTGCGCATAGACCTTATCCACACGCAGACCGTTATCTCGATGGATGCCATCACCGTGCAAGCCGATGGTGACGGGTCGCTTCGGGTCGATGGATTTGATGAGCGTGACCATTTCTTTGACCCATGCCGCGCCTTCATCTGATGAGTTGGGCCAGGCGAAGAGA
>JBDKJK010000260.1:0-15147 GCA_039796675.1 Chloroflexota bacterium | reverse complement strand
ATTGCTCAAAGCGCCATGAACAGCGGACAGGAGCAAATGGCTCGTGTGCTGATCGACATTCAGACACAGCTATTGGATGAAACCGAGTATGGGCGGCAATTGAAGGAATCAGTCGGAGAGTTGGAATCGGCTCAACACGAGTTGCAGGATGCAGGTCAGGGGTTGACGCGCGAGAAATTGCTCGACTTCGTGCTTGCGTCCAAGTCTGATGCCCGCATCCGTGCGTATGTGTCGCTTGCGCGCGCTGGCATGGATTACACATTCTTCCAGCTCCTCACAGAGAAGATCGAAGCAGCCTCAGGCGATGAAAAGACTCGCCTCGAAGGTATCCGCGAAAAGTTGCTCGGCTTCGTGACAGACATGGATAAGCAACTGGAAGCGCGTTACAAGCAGGCACAGGACTTCGTTGAAGCCATGCTGTCGCAGCCGGATATCGAACAAGCTGTTACTGCCAACCTTGATAAGTTCACGCAGGATTCAGTTGAGATCGCCCAACGAATGCTGCAAGACGCTACGCAAAAGAACGAATATGAGCGCATGGGTAAATTGCAAAAGATGATGCAAGTGCTGCAAGCTGCCAGCGCCCCGCCTGAGATCACCATCATCGAGCAATTGATTCAGCTACCAGATGCCGCTACGGTGGAACAGGCGTTATCCCAGAACCCGGATGTCCTCACACAAGGGTTGCTGGATACGTTGACAGGGCTTGCTACGCAAATGGAATCCCAGCCGGATAACCCCGAAGCCAAAGCCATGGGAGAGAAGCTGAGCGAAATTTACAAGATTGCGCTGAAGCTCTCGATGAAGAAGAATATAAGTTAAGTAACGAAAGTAACAGCCACTTAAAAAGTGGCTGTTACTTTTTGTTGTAGCGAAATCTATTTTATACAAAATAGATCGGATGATATATAGCCACTCTAGAAATCAAAACAGACTGCCGATATTGGGCAGTCTGTTTTGATAATCACACCGAAACGTTAGGGCACGTAAAATTCAATAATCAGTTGAGGTCGGTTCGCAGAGGCGGCGTCACCGCTATAGATCTTAAGAACATCTGCGCCGTTATCATCATTGTCATCTGTGGTGAATTGCAAGCGGAACTGGGTGATCCCCGTCAGACTGACGAACGGGAAATAGGTTGCAGCTAAAGATTGAGAATACCAGTCGTTTACCCGTGAATCCGTATAGGTCAATACCTTTGTTTTTTTGAAAGGCGCCTCAAAATCAGCAACTTCCAGAGCTTTATTGCCATTGAAACCACCTTTGCTAAGGTCTGCAAATAAGTTGCCATGGGTTGTAAATGGAAGAGTGCCTGTCACACCAGCGTACTTAAATTTTAAGGTCACAGAGGTAATTACAGCAGTGTCAGGCAAAGCAGCACCAGTACGGAAGGAGAGAATAGCCCGATATTGACTGTCTGTTGAATTATCGCCAATTTGAAATGTTTCTGATGTTTTATCCAGTCCACCACCAACATTGCTATTCTCACTACTTTCAAGCACCCACCCATCATCTGCTGCAGTGGACTTAACAACTATCGGGCGCTTAATATTGTACACATCACCGGCTTTATTACCATTGCCCGTCCCCGCGCCACCCAAAAGATAGGCATTCGCATCTTTGATCGAATCATTATCGAGTAGAGAGAGACGCAACCAACCGGTGCCAATTCCAGTATTAACTTCGACTAAATAAAAGCTGTTCGAGTCAAAATTAGTCACAGAAACGATTGAAGCTCCGGAGATGCCGCTTGTGGTTAGTTTAAAATCACTTATATCCACACCAGTAACATCTTCAGTGAACATGACCAGATATTTTACAGTCTCTGCACTTGTAGTGGAATCGGTTGGTTCGTAGCGGGTAATACTATATACCAACGGGAAGTTCTGAATTGTGTATGACCACCAAACCCCATTATCGGCACCAATTCCGCCATTTTCCATCACACGCACCTGCCAGTAATATGTGCCTTCATCAAACTTAATGTCATCAGAGCCACCTGAATACAGTGAATTTCGACTGATCCAATTGCCGTTATCGCAAGTATTGTTATTGGTTTTATCAATGCAATAAGCATACCAATCAGGTCCTGCATCTGACCACGTCAAAAACCTATATGAATTTGAGGGAGGGCGAATAACCGTGCCGTTGGACGGAGTCAACTTCTTCAAATTATATTCAGCGACTTTGAATTTGAACCAGGTACCGCTATTGGCATATACATTATCTACCTTGGTTCTGACCTGCCAATAGTAGGTTTTACCCGGTGAAAGCGGAAATTCGTAAGTGCCTTGTCCGCCGCCAGAGTACAATGAATTTCGCGTGATCCAGGTAGTATCACAACTATTATTATTTATCTGATCCACGCAGTATTCATATAAGTCATCCGGCGCATTTGCATCTGTCCATTTCAACAATTGATAGGTTGTTGTCGGCACATTAATTGTCGCATTATTCGCCGGTGTAGTCTTAATGAATGGCAGGGTCTCTGCCTGGCTCAAGGAATTGCGTTCTGTAATTTCGCCCAGCCAAACCGTAAGACAATAGTTCGTTCCATCTTCTGAACAAACTTCGATCTCAACGGTTAATATGGAACCCTCTTCATTTTTATAGGCAAGCTCAACATCTAAGCCACCGATAAAGATCCACCCTAGGGCAGCAAGGCTCTCAGAAGAATAAAAGTTGAATATAGGGTGGGGATCTCCATCCGGAAAGATTGCAATAGCAGTAAAGGCTTCGCCTGCCAAGGTTACTTCTTCCTGGTCAAGAACCCGAACTTTTGAGGTAGACCCCAACTCTTCCCAGTTCAAACCTGGGAACAAGGGTGCAGGTGTAGAGTCTGTCTCTTGTGCGGTCGGCATGGCATACGCTTTTCCTTGGCTGGAAGTGATTAGCGTAACGAAAAGCAAGAGATTTATAGTGTATTGAAATTTCTTTTTATTGGACATTCTTTTATAACCTTTCACTCATATAAATGACATACATTTATTTTCTCATAATTTACAGATTTGGTCTACTTGACCCCTTCGAATAAATCACTTTCAATATCCCTTCCTCCGTTTACCAAACTAAATGCTCGAAAGAAAGTCCCCTGCATGGCTAGCACAGCCACGGCGGCATCTTCGTGCATTTCGGCGAGGGCACCTAAGGTTGCCAGTTGGCTTTTATGGCACATGATCGCCTTCCAAGCGGTGTGGCAATGCTCTGCCATGTTGATGCGGGTGGTGATCATCCAGTTTTTCCAGGGAGATTCTCCGCGGATCTGGTCATCGACCGGAAAGGTCATGTCGCCCATAAAAGGCGTGATCAAGTTGACAAAGTCTTCGCCATCGACCATGTAATAGAGTTTAGATACACGGTGTGCCGGGAGATTTTCGAGGTCTTTATAACTCGAATCGGCAGCACAGACGATGGCTGCGTTGGTGAATTGCCCAACAGCGATGTGGTCGGGGTGACCATAATTGCCGTCGTGCGGAAAGGTCACTACAACTTGCGGTTGAATACGGCGAATATGAGTCACGATCTTGGCAATGGCTTCATGATGATCTACTCGATCAATCTGTCCGTCAATATAGTCTAAAAAAGATAGGCTTGTCATGCCGAGTTCGCGGACAGCATTCCGCAATTCTATTTCGCGGAGTTGGCCGAGTCGCTCGGGACCTGGATACTGCTCTTCGGGGCCGAACCAGCCCACCTCTCCGCGTGAAGCGCAAATGAGGTGAGTTTCAACCCCTTCGGCAGAATATTTTGCGAGAGTCCCGCCCATTCCCATGGCTTCATCATCAGGGTGGGCAAAAATAGCGAGTAGTTTGAGTTGAGTCATTCCGGGTTCTTTCATTAAAAAGCGGACAGTCACTTTGAAGGTGACTGTCTGTTGAAGTTATCGTTCTGATACTTTTTGCAGGGCATCGCCGGTGAGGTTGAAGGCTTTGGCAAAGCCAGCGACATAGCGCCCGCCTCTGGGTGTAATACGCCAGAAACTGAAATCAGAGAGGTTAAATAATTGTTCTGATTCAGGGAAGCGCGTGAGGTATTGTTGTTTAAGCGGCGAATATCCCGGCTCGCCTGATTGGATGTTCTCAACCTTGCCGCGGATGGAAACACGTGACAAAGTTTGAGGGTCGGCGCGCCCGTCGTCGGTTTCGCAGATCATTAAGTTGACACGGTTATCTTTTTGCATATCTACAGTATGTTGGGCAAGGCGGCTGACAAAAATATAGAATGCCGTAAAATCTTCATTATGAATGAACGCCACCATCGATACCTGCGGGGCTTCATCGCGCAGGGTACCCAAAGAGGCAATACGCGTATTTCTAATTAATTGAGCAAGAACTTTTTCAGATTGTGCGTCCATGTTTTCTATTCACCTATGGGTGGATTATCCAGACGCAGTCCGTGCCCGCGGATGGTATTGATGTATTGGTGGCTGGGGTCGAGCACGGCGAGTCTGTCGCGCAGACGGCGAATGAGGGCATCTAATGCTTGGTCTGAAACGCCTGCGGTTTGGTCTTCGCCCCACACCTCAGAAACAAGGCTAGTGCGTTCGATGACCTGACTTGGATTTTCGTAGAGCATCCATAAAAGTTTGAACTGCTGTGCAGAAAGCGGCGGGATCAATTGCTGCTGATTCACCCAAACCTGTCTTGATTTTAACTCCATCACCAGCCGTCCCTGACGTGAGCCGCTTTCTGTCAGTGGCATGGTGGCATCAGATGTGAGATAGGTAAATTGCTGCGCAAGCGCAATGCCAAACATATCGCCATCTTGCAGCATGACGGGTCCGGTCAATTCGGTGCCATTGTGATTCGTTCCATTCTTGCTGCCGAGGTCTTCGAGGGTAACACCCTCTTGTGTTGGAGTGATACGCGCATGGAAACGGGAGACCTGACGGTCTTGCACTTGAATATCGCAGGTAGGGTCGCGCCCCATCATCAAGGTGCGTCCTAATGCCCAACGTTGTCCTTTGAGTGGTCCATCCTGCGCAACAAGAATGGGAAAATCTTCTTCGCGGTCCATAATCTCCTCATCGCCTTCTTAATGCAATCTTCAATGCAAACCACATGTTCTCAACCTGCAAAGGCGTTTATAATATAGCAGAAAAGCGGATTTCTGTGGATGATTATATTGCAATTCCAAAATTCAGGAATGCAACCGTGATACACGCCGAAAATATCACGAACTCGCCTCAGCCGTTTTGAAAAGAAGGAGAAGGATTGTCCCCCATGTTGAAAAATGGGGAGACCCTGCGTGAACGCTACATTGTCCGCGAACAGATCGGGCAGGGCGGCACAGGCAATATCTACCTGGCAGAGGATGTACGCCTGCAAGGACGCCTATGTGCGCTTAAGGAAGTCGAACACAATCAGTCTCTCCCACCGGATGTTTTTGCGCAAGCCCGCGAACAATTCTTTCGCGAGGCATCTGTGCTCGCGCGCCTCGACCACCCCAACCTGCCCAAAGTTTCAGATTTCTTCTCTGAAGGTCCACGTGACTATCTGGTGATGGACTACGTACCCGGCAAAGACCTGCGTCAGTTAATGCAGGAAGCCCGCCGCAACAACACCTTCCTTGCAGAAAAAGATGTTCTTGAATGGGCAAACCAGATCGCCGAAGCGCTTGATTATCTTCATCATCAAGACCCACCCATCATCCATCGCGATATCAAACCCAGCAACATCAAACTCATGCCCAGCGGATTGGTCAAACTCGTAGACTTCGGTCTGGTTAAGATCATGGCGCCGGGCGAGGTCACCATCACGGTCATTCAAGGACAAGGAACTGCATTGTATACCCCGCTTGAACAATACGGCGGAGACGATACTCACACCGACTCTAAAGCGGATGTTTTCTCCTTCGGCGCGACTCTCTATCATCTCCTAACGAACGAACCGCCCGCCGAGGCACGCAAACGCTTCTTAAGTAGCCGCAGCCTGACTCCACCCATTGATATTAATCCCCGCATCAACCCCAACGTGGAGAAAGCCGTCTTATGGGCAATGTCACTTCACCCCGATGAACGCCCCGCCGATGTGCTTACCTTCCGTGATGCCTTATTTGGAAAATTGGATGCCCCAATACAAGGTCCGGTCAAGCGCTACGGGTTTGAAACTCCGCACTTCTCCATCTTTTCTTCAGAACAAATTGCAGGCTACATCGCCTTTGGCTTATTCCTGACGGGGTTGATTGCAACCGTTATCCGGTAGTCTCTATCCATTTATCATCCGTTCCTTATCGCATCTGCCTTTTCAAACATTCGGCAAAAAGAACACAACTCCGGTGCAGAAGTAGGCTGACCGCACTTCGCACACGGATGAATATGTGCCTGTTTTGAATCCCTTTCTATGAACAACTCCCCACTTTGGCGTGCTTCAAGAAAACGCAAATAAAAAGTTAACTTCGTCCCCGGACGAACGTTCTCCAATTGATTCAACGACTCCTTATAAAAAACCTGGGTCGAACCATCTGCAAACGGACATTCCTCATAAATGTATTCAATTCCACGTGCAATGGAATAGGCGGTCATCTCACGCTCGTAGAATCGGCACAACGGCTTTACTTTCCGCGCCAGCCCCTCTGCCGATGGAAGAACAGGACCCTGCCGCAGTAAATAATCCGGCGCCCATTGCAGGGTATTGCCAAACAGGACAGCCGCTTCATCATCCAGGTTATGACCGGTGGCGAGCACGTCATACCCAAGGTCGCGTGCAATGCGATTCATTTCATGGCGTTTGGTCAACCCGCACACAGAACAGGGCTTGCCAAATCCGCGATGGCTCATCTCGGAAAGAATAGGGATGGAATAGCCGTATTCTTTTTCAACATCCACAACATGCAACTTGAGACCATTCTTCTGAGCAAATTCATCTGTCAGTCGGTGGGATTCTTCTGAGTAATTGATTCCGCCATCGATGCCAAGCCCAAGGTACAAACCGTCTGCTTTGTAGCCGAGGCGGGTGAGAATATCCCATAAGGCGAGCGAGTCCTTTCCGCCTGAGACCGCCACAAGGATCTTCTCATCACGGGTGAACATATTATATTTTTTGATGAAACGCTCAGTCTGTTCTGGGATCCATTCGAGAAAATGATCTTTACACAACGCCATACGATGCTGACGTAAATTGATCGAAGCCCGTTCGCCGCATTTTTTACATTTCATGTTAACCGCCCGAGATCACAGCAACAAGTTTGATCACTTCCCCATCAACCAGCAGTTCATCCTCAGTCATCAACTCGCCTGCACGGGTCGCAATCACAGATTCCGGCACAATACCGCATTTTTTCAACGCATCTAACAAAGCCATTTCGGCTTTAACTTCATATTCTTTATTTCTCAAGATCAACTTAACTGTCATTCTTAACTCCTAACAGAGGATCGTTTAGTTTGGCAAACAAAACTTCCATTCCCCTCTTAATTGTACTGAAAAATTTAATTCATACAAGACATGTCATAAGAGAAATTAATTCTACCATGCACAAAAACCACCTTGACATTCATTCGCGCTTGACGTAGCATCAGTATATGCGAATCGGAATGATGGTTGACAGTTACAAACCGTACATCAGTGGCATCACCAACTATGTCGAGATCAATAAACAGTATCTCGAAAAAGCCGGGCATGAAGTATTTGTCTTTACCTTCGGCGACCTCGAATATCAAGACAGTGAGCCGAACATCATCCGCAGCCCGGGTGTGCAACTGGCAGATACGGGCTTTTATCTCTCCATGCGTTATTCACGCCAGGCAAAGGCTCTTTTGCAAAGCATGGATATTGTACACGTGCATCATCCCTTCTTAAGCGGGCGCCTTGCCCTGCGCTATTGCCGCCCGGCAAAGATCCCCATCGTTTATACCAACCACACTCGCTACGACTTATACGCTCAAGCCTATCTTCCCATCATGCCCGAAGAGGTCAGTGTTGGGATGCTGCAAGCATATATGCCGCCCTTCTGCAAAGCCATGGACCTTGTCATTACTCCATCTGCAGGCATGGAAAAAGTGCTACGCGAGCTCAAAGTGGAAGGCACCATCGAGATCGTTCCAAACGGGGTGGACTTAACCAGTTTTCAATCTGCTGCGCCGCTTGCGCGCGAAAATTTTGGCTACAAATCTGATGACGTTCTAATCGTCTATGCAGGTCGTATTGCACTTGAGAAAAACCTGCCATTCCTGATCGACTCTTTTGCAGGCATCGCCAGGGTCTTACCCAATGTCCATTTGATGTTGCTTGGTGGCGGGGTTCAACAATATGAAGAAGAAATTCGCGAGTATGTGGAACGGCAGAACATGCCAGACCGCATCCGCATGACGGGCAGAATTCAGTACGATCAACTTCCAGCGTATCTCGCGATGTGTGATATTTTTGCAACCGCATCGGTCACCGAGGTTCATCCGCTATCTGTGATCGAAGCCATGGGGGCTGGGCTTCCTATCGTTGGCATTGAATCGGTTGGGGTTGGGGATACAGTTCAGGATGGTGAAACCGGCTATCTCGCGACTCATGATCCATCGGCTTTTACGGCAAAACTTATGCGCCTCTGTCTCGACCTGCAACTGCGTCAGCAAATGGGGCGCTCTGCCCGTGAGGCTTCAGCTGTGTATGCCATCGAACGCACCACTACAGTCATACTGCAGCACTATGAAAAAGTGGTAAAAGATGCCACACCGCGCAAAGATAATTTTGAAACCCGTCTGCGGCATATTCTGGAAAACTTCCTTTCATGACGAGACACAATCAACGCGTTGGAGCTTGGGGTGAGGAAACAGCTGCCGTCTGGCTGGCAAGCCACGGGTACGAAGTGATCCGGCGCAACGTCCGCACACCGTATGGTGAGATCGATATTGTCGTCCAAAAGAATGGCATCACGATTTTTGTTGAAGTCAAAACCTTAACCACTTCTAAATCTTTTTATCCTGAAAGTCAGATCACTGCCCGCAAGCGCGAACATATGCTCAATTCGGCAATGCACCATGCTGCCGAGCAGGGAATCGACCACTGGCAGATCGATGTGATCGCCATTGAAGGCAAAGCGGGGGAAACGCCGGACATCCATCACTTTGAAAATATTCAGTGAGCAAGATCATCGCAAACCCTTTGAGATATAATTATTTAACTATAGATTCTTAACGGCGCACGACACTAGGAGATTTTCATGGCAAACGCAATCGGACCCGACGTCAGTTTCTATCAGGATGACCCCCAAACCCCGCAAGGGATCAACTTCATCAAAATGCGCGAGAACGCGTATTATGTCATTGTGCGTGCGGGGCAAAATGTATGGGGCGACCGCGATTTCAAGGTCAATTGGCGCGAAGCAAAAGCGGCGGGCTTGCCGCGCGGCTCGTATTGGTTTTACGACAGCCGGGTAGACCCAAAAGTTCAAGCCGAAAAATGGGTTTCGATGTTCGATGGCGATTTCGGCGAACTTCCATTATGGGGCGATTTTGAAGATGTTTATAATGGTCCATTCAAAGGTTGGAAAAATTGGTACAACTTTCTCGAACGTGTAAAGGAGCTGATCCCTGCTGGTAAAGAGATCGGCGTTTATACGGGCTATTACTATTGGCGCGAGAATACTGCGGGAGTGGGCATTCCAAATGCATCGCTGAATTATTTCAAGCAATATCCGCTTTGGATCGCGAACTACGGCACGGCATCGCCTCTCGTCCCACAACCATGGGCAACCTGGACTCTCTGGCAATTTACCGACAATGGAGATGGCACCGCCTACGGTGTGGAAAGTTTGAACATCGACTTGAATTATTTCAATGGAGATGTGAATGCCCTTCGTCAGCGCTTTGGGTTGAGCAATACGCCCCTTCCGCCGCCTTCATTGCCAAGTAAAAATTATCGGGTCACCACCTCTTCACTCAAAGTCCGCGAGGGACCTGGTCTCTCTTTTAGTCAAATTGGCAGCATCACACTTAATGAAGTTGTAGAAAAGCTGGATGAAAATTCAGACGGCACCTGGCTTAAGATCCGCAAATCAGATGGCAGCCTTACTGGGTGGAGCTTTGCTGCCTATCTTCAAAACCTGAGCACAACGCCTCCCCCGCCAGATGACGGCGGAGGTGAAACTCCAGAGGACCCCACTCCACCGTCGGATGATGAAGATACGAACTGGTATCGTGTCACTGCATCGGTATTGAAGATCCGATCAGGCCCTGGGCTTGATTTCGAAGCGATCGGCACATTTACTTTAGGCGAACTCGTGGAAAAGCTGGAAGCCAGCCCCGATAACCAATGGGTAAAAGTGCGCAGCAAAGATGGTACCCGTTTAGGGTGGAGTTTTGGCGAATACCTGATCGATGTTCACAACCCTGGGGAAGAACCGCCGCCTTCTGTAGTGGTGCCAGAACACAGTGACAAGAACTGGTATCGCGTTAACACGTCGACATTAAATGTGCGGGACACTCCCAGCTTGTCGGGCAAAATATTAAGCGCATTATCCAAGAACGATGTCGTCCCATGCCTGGATGAAACCAACCCTCAATGGGCACAGATTCAAAAACTGGACGGAAGTATTGGCTGGTGTTCTCGTGATTACCTCGTGAAAGTCAGTACCGAAGGCAGACCCACCTCGATCACCCAGCGAATTGCCCCGGGTGTGACGTATTTACGGAAAGACCTGACTTCTCCACGCAATATTGTGGTGCATGTGCTCGCCATCGACCTTCAAACCCAAAGCCTTGAATTCCTCGTTACCCCATCTGCGAACAATACAGATGTGCTTTGCACGCGTACGACCTCACAGTTTTTAGAAGAATTCAAACTACATGCTGCCATCAATGGTGGATATTACAGTTACCTCGATTCTTCGAACGACCCTGCGGTGCTTTGCCCGAATGGCGGCATCCCGGTGCGCATCAGCGACTATGCTGCTTCGCGCGGCAAGATCTATTCGCCAAAGAAAACCGCACAGCCGGTTGTGCATATTGGCAAAAAGAATCAAGTGACATTTAACAAAGAACCAGGGCAGGTGTTCAACGCCGTTTCAGGGGACCGTTTGGTTGTTTCAGATGGAAAGGTGGTAAAAAACCTGGCGGCGCAAGACCCAAATCCGCGCACTGCGATTGGCTTAAATCGCAACGGTCGCTGGCTGACCTTAATGGTCGTAGATGGGCGTCAGACCGGCTATAGTGAAGGTGTCACCTTCCCAGAACTGGCAGAGCTTCTCATCTCATATGGGGTTCACACAGGTGCAAACATGGATGGCGGCGGCTCTTCTTCCATGACCATCCGTGGAGTTGACGGCAAAGCCCGCGTTCTCAATTCGCCTATCGAAATGAACCAACCCGGTAAAGAACGCCCAGTTGGAAATCACCTAGGGTTACTCATCAAACCATAAGATTATGGATATAAAAACAGTCCGGCTCAAACCGGACTGTTTTTTGTTTCTGCCTAAGAGGCTTATTCGCCCACCAAAATCCACTTTGCCATTCTTCCGTGCAATTGACCAATTCCCCGCGCAATGTTCATAAAGATCGTCCACAAAAGGATGCCGCCCAACACCCAAAGAGGGTACGTCCACATTGGGAAGGTATAGCGCATGCCATCACTAATTTGTAATGCACCTTGTTGGAATACTTCCTGCAAAACGGGAATGGCAATGAAAGACAGTGAAAAACTGAGCACAGTTACGATCAATACAAAGTAGATGGTTCCTAACACGAACTGAATCAACATATAAAGAATCATGAGCCAGGTCTGCCTATCGGTGACCAGCGCTTTGAGGCGCTCAAACCATTTCATCCCTTGATGAGAGAACAAGGGGCGACGCGGCATGCGGACGCCGAGTAAGGCTTCCACGAGCCTGCCTTCCAATAAAGCCAATCCACGGATCGAGATCAGAAAAAGCAAAGCAATTGGTAAACCGAAAATCAAGATCATCAACGAAACCGAGAGTGAAACACCTGTTACTGCCCAGGTGAAATAAAAGATACCGGTCACAAAAGCAATCAACATGTAAAGCAAAGCACCCCATGCCCGTGGGTCAAGATACACGCCAAAGAAGCGTCCTAAAAAAGATTGCGACTTAGCCGGTTGTATCAATGCAGGCGATGTACGACGTTCCACTTCATGATAAGCCGAGGCAGTTTCTTCAGGTGAACCATATCCATCAATAATGGCAGTCAATGCGTTTGTGTCAGAAACTTCAGGCTGTTTTTCTTTTGCCACACTTAATGCCATTGTCAAGTGTTCGCGCGCATCTGCCAGAGCATCCTGCACAAGTGCGGGGTCAGCGTCATTCAATTCAGCTTTCAAAGCATTTAGGTAATCTTCAATCGTATTAAACATGATGTCATCCTTTCAAGATCGAGTCCACGAATTTCCGGGTCTGCTTCCACAATTCTGCCCATTCTTCCAATGCGGCGCGTCCATCTTTTGTGATCTTGTAATACCTTCGCGGCGGACCCGATACAGACGGTTCGACCGTACTCTCCAACAGCCCGTTCTCCTCCAACGATCGGAGAACCGGGTACAAGGTTCCCTGCTTCATCATTGGAATATCAGGCACACTTTCTTCCAACATTTTCGCGATCTGATAGCCATACAGCGGCTCACCGCTACGGCTTAGTACGCTCAACAGCACCAAAGAGGATGTGCCTGCATTCAACTCTTTCTGGAATTTTTTGGTATGCGATCCAGGTTCTACCATATATGCTCCTTCTAATATTATCAATTTCTTACTATTAACAATTTTATAATAGTGTCAAATTCATAATATGTCAAGGGTTTTAATAGCAAAAGAGCCAGCGCACAGCTAGCTCTTCAGTACTAGTTGAAAACATCTAATGTTCCGCAAACAATATCAATCTCGCCTTACGACGGGATTGAGCAATTACCATAATCTATTGACTTATTTATCTTGTATCTCTGCAGCCCGCAAGGTATTTGCCATCAACATCGCAATCGTCATCGGACCCACCCCGCCGGGCACTGGGGTAATAAACCCAGCTACTTCCTTTGCCTCTTCAAAGTTGACATCCCCCACCAGCCGTTGAAGCGGCTTGCCAGTCTTCTGACTGATCATCTGTGTGCCATCCGGGTTGAGTTTCGGAATTCCATTAATGCCTACGTCAATGACCGCCGCACCCGGCTTGATCCAGTCGCCGCGAACCATTTCTGCACGACCGATGGCAGCGATGATGATATCGGCATTGCGCAACACACCAGGGATGTCCTTCGTCTTCGAGTGAACAACCGTCACTGTGGCATTTTCTTTAATAAGAAGCAATGCCGCGGGCATGCCAACAATATTCGAACGACCCAATACAACAGCATTCGCCCCTGCGATCTTTACACCCGCCTCTTTCAGCAGGTAGATACATCCATACGGAGTGCATGGCACAAACAATGGCTCGCGTCCCTTTTGTGCCAACCGACCAAGATTGATCGGGGAAAAGCCATCAACATCTTTCTCAATACTAATCAGTTGCAAAATACGTTCCTCGTCCAAGTGATCGGGCAGAGGCAGTTGAACCAAAATGCCATGTACTTTTGAATCGGCATTCAAGTCTTTAATTAGTTTTTCAAGTTCCGCTTGAGAGATATCAGCAGGCACTGGCAAGTGAAACGAGGTCATTCCCAATTCGGCGCAGGCTTTTTGCTTCATGCTCACATAGGTGGCAGAGTCAATCCGTTCGCCTACAAGGACCGTTGCCAGCCCGGGTTGAGATTTTCCCTCCGCAAGCCGCTTGGCTACTTTTTCCTTCACTTCTTCCCGCACCTTTTGCGCGATGGCGGTTCCGTCAATTAACTGAGCTGTCATGGAGTTTCTCCTTGTGCTGAAAATCGTCTTACAAATTATACATTCGCCACCGCTATTTCAAATAGTGACATTCGTACCTACCGAATTACACCGCTTATTTTTTCACCATCCAAGCCCAGCAATTCAACCTCATCCACTTCATTCCAACGTGGAGAAGGCGCCGTAGCACTCACGCGCAGATAATTCCCCGTCCAGCCTTCCATGCGCCATCCATATTCACCATACTCCGTTGTAGATTCCCACAATACGGGCATCTTTTGCCCGATAAATTTTTCGCGGTAAGATGTTGCAGACTCTTCGATCGTTTCCTGCAAGATGCGATTCCGCCTCTTCCTTACCTCAGGCTTGACCTGCCCCTTCATCTTTGCCGCCCCGGTACCGGGACGTGGCGAATACGAGAAGACATGCCCGCCAGTAAATTTCATTTCGTTCACGAATTCCAACGTCTCTGCAAATTCTTCATCCGTTTCGCCGGGGAAGCCTGCGATGATATCGGTGGTGATGGCAACGTCCGGCATGACCTGACGAGCGGCTTGCACCAATTCGCGGAAGGATTGCTGTGTAGTTTTGCGTGCCATCCGCCGCAGAGTAGAGTCACTGCCTGATTGCAGAGGCA
The DNA here is from genome assembly GCA_039796675.1 of Chloroflexota bacterium. Classification (GTDB taxonomy): domain Bacteria; phylum Chloroflexota; class Anaerolineae; order Anaerolineales; family Villigracilaceae; genus Villigracilis. The sequence goes on along the minus strand of JBDKJK010000260.1, from coordinate 761 downwards.
GGTGCAGGTGTGGCATGAGCCGTTTGTCATTCCAAAGGGAGAAGAAATCGGCATCCAGATCCCAGGGTTCGAGGGAAGATAATCTCAGGCGTTGAACATCCGTTTCTTGCAAAAGGGCTTGAACCAGATCACGCAAATGATAACTGCCAAGGTCTTGTCCCCACGAACCGAGGTGAACCCCGGTGAGGACAATTTCTTTTGATCCGCCTGCCAATGCCGAGTGGACATCTTGAATCACATCAGCCAAAACACGCGAACGTCCTTCGCCGCGCGCAACAGTGGTGATGCAAAAAGTGCATTTGTTATCGCAACCATCTTGCACCTTGATGAAGGCTCGCGTGCGGCGATGCAACCCAGGAATTGGAATTCGGTCTATCGGTTCAAGATCAAAAGTGGAAAGCTCAAGGTTAAGGACTTGGGGAACGAGTAAATCTTTTTTGTCGTTGGTAACAACGTGACGAACATTCGGAAGTGCTGCGGCATCTTTCGGTTGAATCGAAGTCCAACAACCGGTGGCGACAATTTCATTGACCCCTGCACGCGCAATCGTGCGGATCTTTCCACGCGAGTCAGATGCGGCTTGCGTGGTAACTGCACAGGTGTTAACCACCGCCATATCGGCATGCTCAGCCGAAGCGACGATCTCGTGACCCGCCGCGCGAAATTGCCGTGACATGGATTCGATCTCTGCTTGATTCAGACGGCAGCCAATGGTATCGAGAAAAATCTTCATAGGAAAAAAAATAAAAGCTACTAGCTCA
>JBDKJK010000259.1:0-2999 GCA_039796675.1 Chloroflexota bacterium | reverse complement strand
AGCGACGTTGACATATTGATTCTCGAAGTAGCTATACGACCATTGGCGCCAGACCTTATCGCTGAGGATTTCATAGGGGGTGTCAGTTTCGAATTTGAGTTCCGAGCGGATGTAGTCATTGAACGCCGCCGTGTATGGACCATTGACCTGCGCGAAGAGCGGGTCATACTCAAAGGTTTCGGTCACGCCGAGGCGGTCCATGCCGGTGTAGCGGCTGTCGAGCCGACCGACAGTTTTGCCTTCATCGCGTAGAAGCTCTTTGAAGAAGTGAAAGGTGTGAATGCGCAAGTTGCCGCGTTCGATGAAGTCTGCTGAAATGCCAGTGAGGCGGGCAAGTTTCTCGGCTACCTTTCTTCTTTCTTCTTTCGTGAGCGCCCCGTCTTTCATCAATGCAGTAGCATACTCACCCAAAGCAAATTCTTCCGACTCTTTCAACCAAGTCTTGAGCGGAATCTTTTTATCAAGCTTGCCGTGATACCAAGCCGTAGCAGTGTAGCCCGGCACGAAAAGAATGTACGGCAGGTCGTTGTTGTGATTGAAGTCCACCGTAGTGAAGTCGAGCACAGAAGAAACCAACATCAAACCATTCAACAACATGCCATGCCGGTCTGCAAGATAGCCGGAAAGTCCAGCCGCTCGTGTGGTGCCGTAGGATTCGCCCGCGAGAAACTTCGGTGAAAGCCAGCGATTGTAGCGCGTGGCATACAAACGAATGAAGTCGCCAACTGAAGCGATATCCTTTTGGAAAGTGTGAAAATCTTTCGACTTCTCGCCTTCCACGGGGCGGCTGAAGCCAGTGCTCATTGGGTCAATGAAAACCAGATCAGTTTCATCGAGGATCGAAAATTCATTGTCAGTTAGTTTGAAAGGCGGCTTGGGCATCTCGCCTTCGTTGGTCATCACCACCCGGCGCGGACCGAGCACCCCAAGATGCAACCAGACAGAGGATGAGCCGGGTCCGCCATTGAAGGAGAAAGTGATGGGGCGTTTGGCTTTGTCGCGCACGCCGTCGAGAGTGTAAGCAGTGAAGAAAATTTGCGCGCGTGCCTTTTCTACTTCGCTGTCTTTTTCATTCACTTCTTCTTTCAATACCATCGTTCCGGTCGTGACCGTGTACTTGAGCGTTTTGCCACCGATCTTCACCGAATGTTTCGTCGTGACGATATTATCTTTCGGAGTTGCTTTTTCGTCTTTCTTTTCTTCGTCTTTCTTTTTTTCTTCAGCCATGTCAGTCTCCTTTACGAACGATATAAACGTTCCGTCAACGTTTGAATTTCAGGGATAAGCGATTGTAGTACAAAGAACGAAAGCAATTCAATAGGAACCAAAATTAAATATGCCAGATCTGCAAGGATTGGGTTTTGGATGCGCTTCGCCAGCCATTTCCCGAAGACGTCATACATGCGTCGCATCCTTCTATGACCTGAGCCTGATACGCCCATCAAAGCAATTTCCAACGCCTTGAGCCTCTGTAACTGACGATTAACCCGCATGGATTTTCCATTTGCCAACGTTACTTCTTGCGAACCGACGAAGCGCGGATGTCCCTTTGCGGCAGCGGTGGCGATGTAGCAATTGGGTGGCTCAGTGGGTAAGGCGTTATACAGCTCGAACATTTTCAGGATGTTAAAGCGTAAGGCAAAGGCATACGCAGACAGCCATGCAAAAATACCAAATGCGCGGGCAAAAGTCTGTTTGGTTTCGTAATGTTTCCATAACCAGCGTGATGCATGTAAAGCAATAAGGAAAGACCAGAACGGCGCTGCCATGCCAAAGATGGCAAGCACAAAAACAAATCCCCATATAAGCAGTGCAATAATGATTACTGGAATGGCGATGGCAACGATCCGATTCCAGCGAAAGAGCTTCGTCCAATACGGTTTACCCCACTGAAAAATTCTCGGCACAAATAATGGGGCAACGTAGGCAAGGGGAATGATAAGGAACGCAGGTGATGCCGTGACACTGGCGGCAAAGGATAAAATGCTATATTGCAAGGCAAGGAGCATTCCGCTGTAAATGCCGAAGCGGATAAAAAAGTAGACGGCGAAGCGTTCTTCAGCAAGTAATAGCAAAAGATAACTTATGATGGTGTATGCAAGAAGCATGAAGAACCAAATAGAAGCCTCTGGCAGCAGGAAAAGATAAATATAGGAGACGAACCTGCCGTCCTGCCATTCAGGTTTGAGCAGGTCAATGAGTGTAAAGTTGAGAATGGGCGCAACGACAACAACAAGCGCGAAGAGAATGTATATCCAGGTTTGAGCAAGCAAAGGCGGAATATGACTCTTGGTGCTTTGCGGTTGATGGACTTCTTCCATGTTTCATTCCTCTTACTTGATCTGATTCACCAAAGCGTACACTTCCTTTTTATTCCACCCGCTTTTTTCTGCAAGTTCTGCAGAAATCTCTTTTGCAGATTTTCCAGCTTGAAGTTCCTTTTGAATGGCGGCGCGGAGTTCAGCTTCGCTCCATACTGTTCTTTCTTCTTTCTTCTTTCCTTCAATCACCAACGTAAATTCGCCGCGCGCTTCTTTCGTCTTGAAATACTCGATTGCCCCATTCACGCCTCCGCGCCAGAATTCTTCATACAGTTTGGTCATTTCGCGGGCAACGCAAATGCGACGGTTGCCAAGCGTAGACTGGATATCTTCAAGCGAGTCTATGATGCGGTGCGGAGTTTCAAAAAAAATGAGCGTGAAAGGCTGCTCGCTAACTTCATTGAGTCTGTTATGGCGTTCGCTGGATTTATGCGGAAGATAGCCGAGGTATAAGAACGAGTCTGTGGGGAGACCAGAAACGGTGAGGGCGGCAATAGGGGCTGATGGACCGGGAACAGGTCGAACGTCGAAGCCTGAGGCGAGCGCGGCTCTCACGAGTTCATAGCCGGGGTCGTTAATCGCGGGCGTGCCTGCATCCGAGACGAGGGCTACATCCCCTTGAGCTAATTTTTCAAGAATAAAATCTTGCTTGGTGAGTTTGTTATGTTCGAAGTAACT
>JBDKJK010000258.1:0-5136 GCA_039796675.1 Chloroflexota bacterium | reverse complement strand
TTGACCTCGACGATCAGTTCCTCCGCTGATTCTGATTTCAGAGCCAGCTCCCCGAGCGGAGTCCAATTCATGGGCTTGCGCCATGCCATCGGCAGGACGTGTAAGAGGTAATGCGGCTGTTTTTTTGCGAGGGCTTTTTGCAGCTCGGCTTGTGATGCGGCGATGAGCCCATTCATGAAGGCGAAGAGATAGATGTCGTCGTAGGAATGTCCATCTCCGGCGTGCGAGTCAGAGGGGACGAGGGCAGGAGCTTCCAAGAGAACGGCAGGGTCTTTGCGAATCGCTAGAATCTGTTCGCGATGCGAGATGAGGAAGGATTTGATATCGCAGCGGCGACCATTTAAAACAACGTCAAACCGTTCTCGGTCGGTGAATGGGGTGGATGCTTTTACTTCGAATGGGATGTTCTCTTGCGTGAGGTACCGACGAAGTGCCAACTCTACAGCTACGTTGGCGACCAACCGGCGTAATCGTCCATACGGTGATTTGCCTTCGCGTTCGTTTGAATATGCCAGTGATCTTAAAGCATAAGAAACCCCTGCCTCGGTCAGGTCGGGGGTATAGGGCAAGCGGAGGAAATCTGCGGGGGAGGGCATGGTTGTGATGTGTGATGCGTAATTTGTTTTTAGTTGCGGGGTGTTGTTTTGTGTTTTCCCCACTGTTACCCAATCGTAAATCAAAAACCTGTACAGAGCAAGGTTGAAAGCCCCTAATAACGTACCTAGACTTCTTTCTTGATTGCACACACTAATGCTAGGTCAGTCTCTTAGCTTAACATCTTCTTGATCTATGTCGTTATCTTTTTTGCGTTTGCTTATATTGTCTGCATCTTTGTGCATAAAATAAATAAAAGAAGTCGAAACTAAAAAAATAATGAGCCAACCAATAAAAAACTCCTTTGACCATTTGTAACCAACTCCGGTCGAGAAAAACATAATTATTAAAAAGATAATAATACCTGCCCAGAGAAGAAACCTTTCAACAGGGGGGATTTGCCGTAATCCGAGATGCCGTTTTGCTTCTTCTTTTGAATCGTTGTCACCTCGAAATGGTATGTATTTTCTAAAAATTGGCATATCAGCTCCTATGGAGTAACAGTGGGGAAATTATAATTTACATCTTGTATAACTAAATCTGAAAATGATACGACCACCGGGGTGTTCCCTGCCGAGCGGACGAAGACACCAATCGTTCCAATTGGAAAAGATGGATCGTCAATGCTGAATTGAAAACGTCCGTTTAAGAAGAGGCGTAACTCTCTGCCGACTGCCCATACCCCAATGCGGACGTTACCCGGTGCGCCGGGTGGGACGTCTCCGCTGGGGAGCGGTTGTTGCAAGACGAGCCGCACACTGTTGCTGACTCTCTCCGCACGAACGGTGCCATTGCACGCAAGGGCGAAGCGATAATACGAGCCGCCATCTGCGCGGATGAGAAAGCCGTAGCTATCGTCACCTTTGCACAAGCTGGGTTGAGCTGTGATCTCAGCGTAGTAATCGGTGAGCAACGTGTCACGGCGCAGGCTGGTCATATAGACTTGGCTTTGCACGGCGAGGGTTAGGCGGTTATCTTGAATGTGCGAGCTAGCTTCATCTGATGCGGCGATCTCCCAGTTGAAGGTGTCGGAGAAATCGTCTGTGAGCAAGTCGTTGCCGAGACCGGGACGCATCTCTGGGGTGGGGGCTTTGGTAGATAACGTTTGCAGGGTAGGCGTGGCAGATGGTGGGAACCAGATAATGGTCGAGGTGGGAGCCGGGGTTTCCGTCGCTGGCGCGGGTGTGTTGGTGGCGAGGAATGCATCCATGGCAGAGCAGGATGTAAGGAATATCGTCATTGCGAGGAGGGCGATAGCCTGACGAAGCAATCTCGTTAGCATATTTGGGGATTGCTTCGCCGCGAAAAACAAAAGCGCGGCTCGCAATGACGAGGGGGGATGTTTGAAAGTCATTAGGGTTTTGTGACAAAGTTTTATTTCAATGTGTCGTAAAATTACATTGATGTCACTCTGCCTGCACCGTGCGCAGGCACGCGTGAGGGAGCGTGTTCGCGACCGAAGGGTCTCTTACTGTTATGGTAGAGATCCTTCGCTGTCGCTCAGGATGACAACCGCGAGATGAATTCTAGCATATCAGGAGATGAAGATGACCGTGAAGCAAGTGCTGATAACAGGTGCGTGTGGAGAAATTGGTCAGGCGCTGGTGCAAGAGTTGGCGAAGAAGGGCGGCTATCGTATTGTGACATCGGATATGGCTCCCTTGCCGGACTCGATCAAAAGTTTGGTGGCAGAGCATGTGCAAGGCGACCTGGTTTATAAAGTAAAAGTTTTTTATGATTATGACTTCGATGTGATCTTCCATTTGGCGGCTTCGCTTTCTTCAAAGGCAGAGATCGCCACGGAAGAAGCGCATCGCATCAATGTGGAAGGGACGATGCAACTGCTGATGCTGGCGGCGTATCGTTCGGAGAAGTATGGCAAGTCGGTGAAATTTTTGTTCCCGAGTTCGATTGCGGCATATGGCATGTCGACTCTTGCAGTGAAGCAGAGTGCGGGTATAGTAAATGAAGAGGATTGGAATACTCCACACACAATGTATGGCTGCAATAAATTGTATTGTGAAAAGTTGGGAATGTATTACAGCAAGTTCTATGGTCAAAAACATTTGGATGAAAAGCCCCCGGTCATGCTGGACTTTCGAGCGATCCGCTTCCCGGGCTTGATCAGCGCCTTTACCTTGCCCACCGGTGGGACGAGTGATTATGGCCCTGAAATTTTGCATGCGGCGGCGCAGGGCAAGCCGTATTCGTGTTTCGTGCGCGCCGATACGAAGATCTCTTTCATGGCAATGCCAGATGCGATCAAGTCTTTGTTGATGTTAATGGATGCGCCGCGCGAGTCGTTGACGACGAACGTGTATAACGTGGCGGCGTTTGCCATCACCGCCGAAGATTTTCGTCAACGTGCGTTGAAGGCATTCCCGAATGCGGCTGTGACCTATGAGCCGAATCCGCGCCGCCAAGGCATCGTCGACTCGTGGCCCGAAGACGTGGACGACGCCCGCGCCCGTAAAGATTGGAATTGGAAACCCGATTACGATGTAGATCGTTTCTTTGAAGAGTACTTCCTGCCGGAGATACGGAAGAGGTATGGGAAATAAAGATTTTGAAATATATAAGGTGTTGACCGCTTAGTAAAATAGCGCTCTTGTCAATATCCAACTAATAAATATGCCGATTCTATTATTATGTACATAATATCCATTCTTGCTGGTTCCTTTGCGAGCATACTTATTAGCCTGTTGGTGGCAAGAGCTCTTATGTTTCGTGGCTACCGAAATCTTGGATTTATTTTAGGTTTATTGGCAATGTTAATCTTTTTAGGTTTAGGACAATTATTCATTGCCCAATATTACAGATCGTTTTTTAGCGAAAATGGTCATTGCGGAACCTGTTGTGAGTTGTGTGGCATGACCTTTTTGCTTTGGTGGTTTTTATGGGGGATGGGTTTCATTTTTTATCTTTTGCTTGGTGTTGGATTTGCTCGGCAATTCTCAAAAACTCCTCAACGGTCGGTGCCGCAACACTTAATAGTATATTTTCTTGGGGGAGTTCTCTGTATTATTTTGGGCGGGCTAGGTATAAGTTGGATACGTGACTATTTGGAGCATTTCAATGTTCGTAACAATCTTGTAGAGGTTGAAAACCCAATTCGAGCAGGAAACATTCGTATTATCGGTTCGATTATGCTGCCACAGTCTGCACGAGATTTGGCATTTGGTAGTATGGCTGATGCCGAAAAAATACTAATTAACCTAAGTTGCCACCCAGCAAATTATGTTGAAAACCCAAAACCTTAGCCGCGAATTACACGAATTTTCACGAAAACAAATATAAAAATTCGCGTGAATTAGCGAAATTCGCGGCAAAGTTCTTGATTTTGATCTCATGGTAGCAACTCGAGTTAATTAGTCCGAGTGGGGAATGGTTTACTTTGCACTATGCTGACAAGATGGAAATATGGAAAATGCCAGACATTGTGTTGAAGAAATCATTTTATTCAGACACAGTTTTTTGGGATAGTATCAGTGCTTTCAGCCCAGATGGGTCACGATTGGCTGTTTGGCTTCATGGAGATATATTCGTTTATTCTCTGGTTGATGATTCCATAAACTTGTTATGGAAAATTGAAGGAAAGAGTTATAGCACTGCAGACTTAGGCTTTAGCATAGATGGAAGCGAGCTAGTCCTGGTAAACATAATGCAAGGTTATCATGTGGATGTTTTTAGTGCAGATAGCGGAAGTTTGGTTTCTACATTACCCTTGCCTTCCCAGGATGGATTTTCTATAAGGAAATTGAGTAATAATAGCGAATATATGATCACAGAAAATGAAAAAGTCGTTCAAATCTATGATCGACATAGTGGTCAACTACTTCATGAACTTGAAAAAACTCAACGAGGCTCTTTTTTGCCTAATAACGATGTGCTTTTTTGGAATTGCGATCAGGCAATTGGCGAGGTTTGGGATATTGAAACTGGTAACAAAGAACCATTTGAGACCGATTATGAATGTCTGGACCCATTTGAAACCATTGCATTTAGCCCTGATTCTAATTTGTTTATCTATGCAGACTTGCACGATATGTTAATATGGGATTTGCAGAACAAAGAGAAAATTAGCCATGTGTTTATGAAATCAGGTATTAGTGCAATAGCTATGACACCCGATCAGAAAATAATCATTATTGCTACAACGGATGGACGCCTTAATTTCTTGGCGAATTTTGAATCAAGCGATTAATGTGAATTTACAATTTAACGTCATTCAAAAGCGTGCAACACCTGTTATGAAAGTCAAGAGCCTAAAAACACCTTAGGAAATTTCCATGCCTTCAACCTCCATCGACCAATTCATCTCTCAATACCCGCCTGAAATCCAAACCATTCTGCAAAAGATTCGAGCGACAATTCAAAAGTCCGCGCCGGGGGCGGAAGAGGCGATGAGTTATGGGATTCCTACCTTCAAACTCAATGGCAAGAACCTTGTCCATTTCTCGGCGTTCAAGGAGCATATTGGCTTTTACCCCACGCCAACCGGAATTGAGAAGTTCAAGAAGGAATTGTCCGCGTATGAAGGGG
>JBDKJK010000257.1:0-2707 GCA_039796675.1 Chloroflexota bacterium | reverse complement strand
ATAGCCGCCGCCCGCGCATGCCACACGTTGACCGACCTTGAAGCCCTGCATGTTCTTGCCAAGCGCCACGATAGTTCCGGCGGTGGAATAGCCCAGCCCCATTGGCTGGTCGAGGCGGTTGAACACGGCTTGCACGGTTGGCAGGATGCCTTCGCGTTTGGCTTTATCGAGCGTTTGTTTAACGAGATCAGGGCGGGAACGTGCCTTGCCGAGATAACTTTTTTCTGCAAACTCCACCACCATGCGCTCGGTACCTGCCGAAACCAAGCTGGCTGAAACTTTGACGAGTGCCTGACCTTCTCGTGGTGTGGGTATGGGAACTTCTTCAACGATGGTCTTGCCATCTTTTATGTTTTGCAAAAGTTGCTTCATGGGCAAAAGTATAACGCAAATCGAAAATGATATAATTTTGCCATCTTATCTTAGGAGCCCAACTTGGCTGACCCTCTCGTTTCAAAGTATGCAACAATTTTGGTGGAGCATTCCGCCCGTGTAAAACCCGGTGATCGTATTCTGCTCGAAGGCACAACCGCCGCTGAACCGCTTTTGCGTGAACTATATATTCAAATTTTAGAAAAAGGCGGTCATCCGCACCTGATGATGGCGCTGCCCGGCACCATGCCTTTTAGTCAGGATGAAATGTACCTGACCTATGCCAATGATACGCAGTTGGACTTTGTGCCTACTTTTTACAAGTTAGCGTACGAACAATTTGAAGGGCGCATCCGTATTCACTCGGCGACCAATACCAAAGGGACAACCAACATTGATGGTGCGAAGATGGCGCGCCGGGCGAAAGCCACCTCGGTAATTACCGAAGCACAATTCAGGCGCGGAGCCGATGAAACCTTCAAATGGTGTACGACCCTCTACCCCACTGAAGCGTATGCGCAAGATGCCAGTATGAGTCTGAAGGAATACGAAGATTTTGTCTTCGGTGCTGTACATGCCAATGAAGCGGACCCGATCGCGTTTTGGAACAGTGTCAAAGCCAAACAGCAATCGGCTGTGGATTTCATGAAGGGCAAAAACCAGGTCATTCTACGTGGACCGAACGTAGACTTGACCCTTTCCGTCAAGGGACGCACATTCATGAACTCGTACGGCACACACAACATGCCCGATGGCGAGATCTATACCGGACCCGTCGAAGAATCCGTCAACGGTTGGGTAAAATTCACCTACCCCGCCAATTACCAGGGCACAAGTGTAGAAGGGGCAGAATTAACCTTCTCAAACGGCAAGGTGACTTCTGCCAATGCTGATAAGAATCTTGATTTTCTGCTAAAAACTCTCGACAGCGATGAACGCTCACGCTATCTTGGTGAGTTTGCCATCGGCACCAATTTCGATATTCAACAATTCACCGGCAACATCCTGTTCGACGAAAAGATCGGTGGTTCCTTCCACATGGCGCTTGGCGCGGGCTACCCTGAAACTGGCTCCAAGAACAAGAGCTCTATCCACTGGGACATGATCTGCGATATGCGCACCGACTCAGAAATTCTCGTGGACGGGGAATTGTTCTACAAGAATGGTCAGTTTGTGTTCGAAAAGTAAGGAATGAGTAACGAGTAATAAAATATGAGGGATCGGTCACGCTTTCAGCGTGACCGATTTTTTTGAGTCCATATAAATCCATATAACTACACCATTCTTGCAATTCATATTTCGCTGGGTATAATGTGTCGAATGCAAACAAACTCTTATTTCTCAAAATTCGAAGCCATTGCAAGTTGGGTGGTACCTATCGCCGCCATTGCGGCAGTCATTGCCTGGTTCATCATTGCCCCTGAAGGCGCACTCGGCAAGCTCGACGCCATCGGCTACGCCGTCTGTCACCGTATCGACGCACGCTCCTTTCAGATCGACGACCGTCAACTTCCGCTTTGTGCGCGCTGCACTGGCGAATTCTATGCCGCAGGACTTGCTCTTCTCTTTCAAGTCATCGTCAGTGGCAAGAGCGCAAAACTGCCTTCACGCGGTATCATGGCAGTGCTTTTTGGCTTCTTTGTCGCCTTCGGTATAGACGGTTCAAACTCGTATCTCTATTTGTTGAAACAAACCGGCGGCAACGGCACTCCATTAGATCAAATTCCAAATCTTTATATCCCCAACCAAACCCTGCGCCTCTTTACAGGCAGCGGCATGGGCATTGCCCTAGCCGCCATGCTTTACCCGGTCATTAACCAATCGCTTTGGCGCATCCAAGACGAGCGCCCCGCCATGGATTGGAAGAAACTTGGCATCTTCACTGCCATCATCATTTGTATTAATTTACTGGTGCTTACCGACAGTCCTTTTATTTTGTATCCCATCGCCTATATCAGCGCGTTGGGGACTCTATCTCTGTTGGTCATTGTCTTTGGTTTGCTTTGGACTATCCTCATGAAACAAGACAATATCTTTGAACACCCGCGTCAATTATGGCTGGCTTTCGCCTCCGGCTTGACCTTGGCTTTGCTGCTCATCCTAAGCATTGACCTGCTCCGCCTCAGCTTTACCGGCACATGGAACGGCTTCCCTGGGTTATCTGGCTGACAACGAAACCACTCGAAAATCGTATAATCATATTGAACGATTTTCGAAAAGGAGAAAGAAATGGAACTACTACTTGGAATTTTCACTGCTTTTGGGCTTTCAGCCAGCGCCGGGTTGAATGCTTACATCCCCTTACTGGTGGTGGGAGTTATCGCACACTACTTCC
>JBDKJK010000256.1:0-3221 GCA_039796675.1 Chloroflexota bacterium | reverse complement strand
GTAGTTGTTGACAAGGTACCCTCCGATTAAGGTAGAGTCCGCTTTAGTGTACTGGCTCCCTGATATGTACACAGTTTCGGTTGATTTGGATTTTATCGTCGCGTTCACTGGGATACGCGCGGCTTCAATATTATTACATAATCCTGTTGCTTTGCCTATAATAAATTTATCAGAGCTTTGTCTCAAAACCTATCAGATTATCCCCGTAGATGCTTTTCGAGTTTACTAAAATCTACACGAGAGGTCATATCCAGGTCGATGGGGGTGACGGCAACCATTTTCTTGGTACGCAAGGTGTATACATCTGTACCCTCTTGCTCATGGGGCAGGTTGTTATCGTGAGCGTACCCAATGGGACCCGGTTCATCCCATGAAGTGCGTTTGGCGGGGGAGGGCACATAGTAGCGGAGGTGTGAAAGGCGGGAGACTTCCCACCCAGTTTCCGGCGTGGCGTGACGCGGCACTTCTACCTTCAAGACATCTACGCCTTCGAAGTGTTTCTTGTCTAATAAAATGCGGGCAAAGTATCCGGTGAAGTATCCGGCGGTGGCGAAGTCGATATCTTCGGAATGGCTGAGGTGATAATGCGGGTCAGTTTCGAGGGAGATGGCTAGGGCGGGGAAGCCGAGGTTGGCGGCTTCCATGGCGGCGCCGACTGTGCCGGAGATGGTGATTCCCAAACCAACATTTTCACCGTAGTTGATGCCTGATACAACCAGATCGGGTTTGTGCGAGACGATCTCAAGCACACCATGTAGAACGGATTGTGCGGGAGACCCGCCTACTGCGTATACGCTCCATTCCTGACCGTTGACCTGTACCTGTTCCTTTTGGATGATGCCATCGGAGGTGCTGGGCAGGCTGCGCCCCATGCCGCTCGATTGATTGCGCGGTGCGGCGACGGTGACATAGCCGATCTTGGAGAGTTCGCTGGCGGCAGCCCATAACCCGGGCGAGCGAATGCCATCGTCGTTGGTGAGGAGGATGTGCGGTTTTTTCTTTGTCATGGTGTATGGATTATAAACAAAAGAAGACGGTTTTGATGTGCCAAACCAAGAGATTTTGTACACGGATTTTACGGATTACACGGATTGGCACGGAGATTTTTATAATAGTTTTTTTCCCGTGAATTCCGTGCTTGTCCGTGTACTAAAAAAACGAAAACCACCTCTCGAAAGAAAGGTGGTTTTCGTGCTCCCGGCAGGACTCGAATATCATCCCTCGATGGGGCGTGCGACCTAAAAGAAAAGACCACCGTTTTAGGTGGTCTTCTGTGCTCCCGGCAGGACTCGAACCTGCGACCTATTGCTCCGCAAGCAAGCGCTCTAATCCACTGAGCTACGGAAGCGTTTTGAACGCGGACGGTATTTTACTGTAAGGATGCGAGACCGTCAAGCACCTTGACCGTCTGCCTGCCTGCAAGTAAAATCGGCTTCGCCTTGCGGGAGTCGCCAAGTGGTAAGGCATCAGCCTTCCAAGCTGACATTTCGTGGGTTCGAATCCCATCTCCCGCTCTGACGTTCGGTGTCAAGTGTCAGGTTCCAAGTGTCACGTGACACTCCCGCACTTGACACCTGATACTTTAAGCCACGGGCTCGTGGCGCAGCGGTTAGCGCAGGGAACTCATAATTCCTTGGTCGTAGGTTCGAATCCTACCGGGCCCACTTCAATTTGCGATTGACGATTTTTGATTTACGAAACATGACTCACCTCGAAATTAAGGTTTTCGTGGTGAGTTCTTTCTTAAGAGCAATAGGACGCGGAATAACGCTGAATACGCAGATTCTTTAATCTTTTCCGCGTTCATCCGCGCTCGTCCGCGTCCCATCTTAAGTTTGGGATTAGTTTGTTTATCTTAATTGGGCTTTTGTTGCTTCGTAAATCCCTGGTGTGGTTGCTAGGATGGACAAAGGCGAAGCAAGAAAATCTTCTCTTCCGTCAATTGCTGTAACTTTTGCTCCGGCTTCGCGGGCGATCAAGCCTCCGGCGGCGACGTCCCAGGCTTTGAGTTTGAATTCCCAGAACCCGTCGAAGCGACCGGCTCCCACGTAACAGGCATCTAATGCGGCGGAACCGAGGCGGCGCACACCTTGTGTCTTTTTGGCAAGACGTTCAAAGTATTTGAAGTTGTCGAGTTCGGTATTCCATGTGTCGTAGGGGAAGCCTGTGACGAGCAGACTTTTTTCCAGTTCGACAACATCTGAAACATGAATTTGTTTTCCATTCAGAAATGCGCCTTTGCCTTTTTCGGCGAGGAACATTTCATCGCGCATCGGGTCGTAGACGGCGCCGAGAGTTAAGACTCCGTTTGAGGCGAAGCCAATAGACACGCAAAAGATGGGAATATGATGAGCGTAATTGACCGTGCCGTCGAGCGGGTCGATGTACCACAGGTCTTCATTGCTGCCTTGAATGCTTCCGCTTTCTTCGGCGAGGATGTGCCCGCCGGGAAAATGCGATTTGATCTCGCCGAGCAGAAAGGCTTCAGAGGCGTGGTCGCTTTCAGTAACCAGATCAATTGTCCCTTTGTAATGAACCGTGTGTTCTTTATTGTATCCATCACGCAGGATGGCTCCAGCTTCACGGGCGAGTCGTTCTAAATCAGAAAGAGTTGGTTTCATTAAATTCCATTCCAAATACGGCGACCGAGCGCCGAGAGAGCAAAATCTACAGCAAGCAGGGCGGTGCGGTTTTGAATATCGAGGATCGGGTTGACTTCGACAATATCCATGCCGATGAGCTTGCCGGTTTCGCCGATCATTTCACAGGCGAGGTGCGCTTCACGTTGAGTTAGACCGGCGGGCACGGGCGTTCCAACGCCGGGCGCATGTTCGGGGTCGAGCGAGTCGAGATCAAGCGAAAGATAGATGCCATCCACATCGCGGCTGATGCGTTCGATGGCTTTTTCAAGACAAGCCACCATGCCGTAACGGTCGATCTGTTCCATGCCCAGCACCATGGCGCCTGCGTTTTGCAGATTTTTCTTTTCACCTTCATCGAGGTCACGCGCACCAACGATGGCGATCTTTTTCGGGTCGATGACGGGTACGGGTTCATCCCACAATTGCACGAGACTCTTATCGCCAAGTCCGCAGAGAACGGCAAGTGACATGCCGTGAATGTTTCCAGAGGGTGTGGTTTCGGCTGTGTTGAAATCGGCATGAGCATCGAGCCAGATGACTCCCAATTTGCGATTACGCGCCGCGCCGCGCACGGAACCG
>JBDKJK010000255.1:0-5667 GCA_039796675.1 Chloroflexota bacterium | reverse complement strand
GGTCGGCGGGACGATTCGCAGGTCAAGAAAAAGAGCCGCGTGCAGGGTTGAGAGGCGGACACATGCCCGGTGCAGTCAACCTGCCCTTTGGTGAGACTCAAGTCAACGGCGTAATGAAATCCCCTGCGCTTTTGCGTGAGATGTTTGCGGAATATCAAAATAAAAAATTGATCTTCAGTTGCGGCACCGGAGTTACGGCTTGTATTCTTGCCTTGGCTGCGGAACAGGCGGGGCATAACGATCTGGCTGTCTATGATGGTTCATGGACGGAGTGGGGCGCAGTAGATTCAGGCTTGCCAGTGGTGACTTAATTAACCCAAGTTGCTACCTTTTTTGATTTTAGCGAAAAACCAAATCTTTAGCCGCGAATTACACGAATTATCACGAATAAGAGAAAAAAAATTCGCGTGAATTAGCGAAATTCGCGGCAAGGGGTCTTAAGGTTCTTGGCATGGTGGCAACTTGAGTTAATTAGTTTTTCGAGGGCACAAGCGCTTGGCGCTTTACTCGTTCGAACCCATAGCCAACGGATTGTAAATAGAAAGCTTCGTGCTTTTCAATTGAAGATTCGATCCTGTATTTTTCAGCCATTTTACGGCATTCGATCTGCATACGTTTTTTCTCTGTGAATAACCTTTCGATTGCCCTGCTCAAGTCAGGGATATTCTCCGGTTGTGCCAGGTAACCGGTAATGCCTTCATGGACAATTTCAGGAATGCAGGTGGCATTCACAGCGGCGATGGGCAGACCACATGCCGCTGCTTCGAGCAGGACGATGCCCTGCGTTTCGATCTCGGAGGCGGTCACGAAGACATCAGAGCTTCTATAGATTTTTGCCAATTCGCTCTTCTTCGATACAAACCCAATGAAGTGTGTACGCGCCTCGATGCCAAGGGAGGCTGCTAACTCGATTAAGGCTTGCTTTCGGCTGCCATCCCCGACGATGAGTAAATGTGCGTTTGAGTTTTTGATCACGCTTTCCGCTGCAAGCAAAACACGCTCTACATTCTTGTCTACATCCAGCCTGCCAACATGCAAAATGATGGGGGAATTTTCTGGAATGTTGTAGCGTGTACGAAACTCAGTTGCTTCTCCTGGTACGGTGTTTAAGTTGAAAGTCTTCAGGTCAATGCCATAGGGAATCGTGGTGGGGTAAAACCCTGTCTTTGTTTGGATGACCTCTGAGATGGTGCGCGTGGGCGAGATGATGGCTGAAAAACTTCCTGTCAACCATCCGGCATATGCCCATGCCATTCGCTCAACAACATTTCGCAGGATGGGGATATTCGGCAGGTAGGAAGTAATGAACCAGGGCAATTGATGTGCCGTCAGAATCACAGGGATGCGGGTGGAGCAGGCATATTTAAGCCCGAGAGAACCAGTTTGAGCAGGTTCGTGGGTATGGATGAGTTCCGGTTGAAACTCGCGCAGGGCTTTCATAATGGATCTGTGCGGGAATGCCAAGAGGCGTTGTTTGACGCGCAAAGGGTTGCGGAAAGACTTCAACCGCAGAACGGTTAAATTCTTTTCATGGGTTTGATATGCCTGTCCGGTATCGCTGGCGGCGATCACCAATACTTCGTGTCCGCGTTTTGCCATGCCCTTTGCCAATTGCTCGGCGGCAATGGAAGCGCCGCTGATCATCGGAGGATAGGGCTGAGTAAGGTATGCGATTCGCATTGTGAGTTTCTTTCTGCTTCTGCAACCAGCGCATAGATCCGATTCATCAAGTCTTCAGTTTGAGTGTGAAGGTCAGCATTTGCGTTGGGCATCCATGCCGTTCCCACTCTCATATAACTCTTGCCTGAAAACTGCCAGGCACCCGAGCGTGGCTGCCCATCCCATTGAAAGTGCAGGCGGGTTAGGTGTTGATGCGGTGCGAATAATCCCAGCGGAATAATGGGCACGCCGGTTTCAAGCGCCATGCGCACAACGCCGGTCTTGGCAGGGATGCGCGTTCCCATCTCCACGTCTTTTCCTTCGGGGAAGATCGCAATGGTTCCGCCAGCGCGAAGAATAGCGCATGCCTGTTCTTTTGCTTCTTTGGCTCGATCTGTTCCGCGGTAGACGGGAATCTGCCCAGACTCTCTCAACATCCAACCGATGAATGGAATTCGGAACATGCCGTCTTGCAAAAGAAAGTGCGGGGTCTCATTCAGGATGAACGGCAGGAAGAGCGGGTCACAGCCGGGGGTGTGGTTCATGGCAATAATCTTCGGTCCGGCGGGCAATGTGAGCTTGCCCTGCGCATCAACACTGCGATTGAAAACCGCGAAATAGGATTTTAAGAATGCTCGGGTGAGTTGAATGGATGTAAACATGATCGCCTCCTTACGCCATCAGAAAGTTGGGTTTTACGCTTCGAACGATCACCCAACCCAAACAGATCAGACCTACTACTAGAGCAATCACTCCCCATTGCGCCAGCCCTAATGAGCTTCCATATGCGCCTACTGCACTGGTCACCAGACATGCCAGTGCGCGTCCGGCGCTGTTGGCAAGGGTGAAGCGGCGGGATGAAATTTTTCCCAGCCCGGCTACATAGCACATCGCATCGTTCGGGAAGACCGGCAGCACGAGAGAGAGCGCATAAAAGCCAATGCCCTGTCCGTTCGAAGCCTTATCCCATTTGGAAAGGATCTGCGGTGAAATCCAGCGCTCGGCAAATGACCTTCCATAACGGCGCGCAAGATAGAACGCAGCCTGCCCGCCAGCGAATAACCCAAACCATGAGATCAGGAAACCAGCGCCAAACCCGTACAGGTAACCACAAGCCACCATGAGAGCTTGCCCGGGAATGAAAGCGAGGAAGACCTGGAGGATCAGCAGAATCACAATAATGATGGGACCCCATGCGCCAAGTCCGCGAACGGTGCTGGCTACTGCTTCACGGTTCCCAAACCAGGAGAAGATATCGGCAACGGGAACACGGAAGACCCAAACCAATACAAGTGCTGAAATGAACATAACGACGGAAATTATTTTTTTCATGGCGATCTCCTTTGGTGACCCTACTTTCCCACTTTCGAACTGCCACTAACAGGGAAAAGACTGCCAAAAGACGCCAATTTTGGAAATTAAACAAAAAGACCCCAGAGGCAGCTGCCTTTGGGGTCTTGAAATGACGATATGCTATTTTTTTATGCTTTGCTTCTCCATCAACAACCGTGCCAGCCCGCGGATGGCGTTGCGGCGCGTGCGGTTGAAGGTCCCTTCGGAGATATACAGCCGTGCCATGATCTCGCGATTGGGCACGCCTTCCACGTAGGCATCATGCAATACGGCATGGTTGTACCAAACGCGCGGGAGCGGTTCGGGTGGGCGTTTTTCGGCGGGGCGCAGCAATTCAATAGCTTCGGTTATCACCTTTTGTAATTCCCGTCCGCGTTCAACCTGCGAACCGGCTTGGATGTCTAATAAATCTGCAAGCGGAGATTGCCCAAGCACGATGTAATCGGAAAGGTGGCGCAATCCCTCTTCCACGATCCGAATAAAATCTGGGTCAGGGTTGCGTTCAATCGCATCTATCAACCTGCCAGACTCAAGGTTAGATTCTGTTGTGATTTGGGTAGGGTCACTTTGCTTGAAAGTTGCCAAAGAGACGAGTGTGCCAACCTGGTCGGCAACTTCGGCAAGCAATTCAAGGTCACCTGTGGAATATTCCAGTTTGGTATTTGGTTTGCCAATGCCCACTACTGCGATCTGCGTCCGCCCATCAAAAGAAGGTGCGATGTGCAAGATGCCCAGGAGACTCTCCGCTGGAAGTTTGGATAACTCATCGAACGCCATAAGGGAAGTGGGTAACCGGCTCTCTACTTCGACCGATTGCCTGCTCGCTGCTACGACGAATTCCTGCCCCGCCCGAACCGCGATCAGCCCATTGGAAGTATTCAAGGTATTACACAGGGTTTCAAGCCCCATGCTCAAACGCAGATGCAGAGTGTTTTCGGCTGTTTCGCCTTCCAGCTTGTGCAGTTCTTTGCGGAATTGACGTTCCTTGCGGGCGCGAGAGCGTTCAAGGTATTCGCGAGTAAGATCGTAGAAGGCATGTGTCAGCACCACAAAAGCTGCAATGGGACCGACCAACTGAAGAGGGAGTCCGAGGCGCAGGGATGCAATGGCGTAGAGAATGACGAGGACGATAGTCATAACTCCGGTGACTGGAAATTCCTGTAGGGACGTCCTCCGTTCTACAAGAGTTTGTTGTTTTGCCACAGAAAGCCCCATGGCAAAGACTCCACTGAAGACCAGCAGATCCTGAACCAGGCGCGGCATGGGAGGGGAGATTGCCAGAGAGATGATGCCATACATGACACCGATCAACGCAAAGAGGGATGCGAAAAGAAAGTACCTGCCTTCACGCCTAAGCCCAACACGCTGGTATGCAAGCAGGTTGTAGTGAATGCCAGCCAATGCCGCCACCTCAAAGACCCCATACATGAGGTAAGGCAGCCCAATGCCCATCCGTGCCACATAGAGCACGTTGCCTGCCTCGCCAACAAATGCATCGCGCGTGCTGATTAACAAGCTGATCGTAGCAGCGGCGATGATGTAAACGATATAGGTCAGTGGTTGGCTGCGAAAACGTGTGTTTTCAGGTAAGAGATGCAGGGTGATGTGGTACCACTGGGTGAGCCCTATAATGAGAAAGGCGGCGCGCCAGGCTGCGGTGCCAGTGATTTGTTCGAAGAGATTGTTATACGCCCCAAAGAAGAACGCTCCCAATGCCAGCAGCAAGACCGCTGCTCGCAAGGCAATGGTGTTTGGAAACCCACGCGCAAAAAGATAGAATGCCATCCACAGGCAGATGGACATGGCGATCAAGTCAACCAATAAAGTCGCCTGGAATAGCATACTGACTCCTCTCTGCTGCCGGTATCTTTTTAATAGAAACACCCCCGTGTGTAATTGGTGACTGTCAATTCACCGGGATATCAGCGATTATCGCCGTCGCCTTGAATTTTGCCTCGGGCTTGCCTGTCGAGTAGTTTGGTGATGTTCGCTTCGGCTATTTCATCGAGCGGAAGGTCGAGCTCGGTGGCAACTTGGGCAATGTACCAAAGTACGTCGCCCAGTTCGGCTTTGAGGGCTTCGCGTTCGGCTTCACCAATGATGCCTTGCTTGTCTCGAAATATCTTTTTGATTTTGCCAGCTACTTCACCGGCTTCGTTGACGAGACCCAGTGCAGGGTAAATAACAGGATGCCCAATGGCGGGATATTGTGCCGTGGCACGTGATTTTTGTTGATAGTCGTTGAAGTTCATGTTTGAGTCCCTTTCGATTACTAAAGTAGGGCGAGTTTTGCCTGTGCTGTGCATAACCTGCCATGTATTAAATTACAAAAAATATCCTGCTGAAAGCCAAACTTACAAATTAATTAAAAGCCTTTGCTAAATTTTTCCACCACGCATCCTTCTCGCCAGGGACGAAAGGTGTGTAGAGCGTGATTCTATCTGCGATGCCGTCGAAGCGTTTCTTCAAATCTGTAGCAAGATTTTCCTGCGTGGTCATGAGACAAAATTCGTTCAACATTTCATCGGTGACAAGCATGGGCATTTCGTGCCATTCACCTTTGGCGGCAAAGCCCGAGAGTTTTTCGGCGATCTCACCCCAACCATATAAGTCCATCACAGCTTTGTAGGATGGTGTCGAAGCATAGAATGCGAT
>JBDKJK010000254.1:0-6997 GCA_039796675.1 Chloroflexota bacterium | reverse complement strand
TGACAGCCCATTCCATTTTGGCAGATGACCTGAATCGTCTTGCGGCTTCTTCTGTCTCGGCGTCTGTTCCGGCAGGCTTTTCTCCATCTGGCGAAATGACATTTGCTTTGCTCGATGTTCCCGTCACAGACTCATCTGGTGTGACGAGCTTCCGCTTGCAAGCATCACAAACTGCCCTGCGCGATATTGACCTGATGCAAGTCTATAACCTCATCCGCGGACGCAGCCCACAAGCTGCTGCTGTTGCTGTACAGGAAGCTTTATCCTTGCAAAGCGAACCACAAATCACGATCACGCCATCCTGGTGGAAGTGGTTACCTTTGATTCCCTTCAATATTTAGGTGGAGGTTGAATAGACGATAGACCGTTGACGATGGACGATGGAAGATGCCTTTCTATTGTCTATTGTCTATCGTCGGAGAGCGCTATGAGAATTCTCGCAGTTGACCACGGTGAAAAACGAATCGGTCTCGCATTGAGCGACCCGACCGCTACCATCGCCAGCCCATTGAAAGTCATTCAACATGTTTCGCGTGTCATTGACGCCGCTCAAGTGGCAGACATTGCCGCCCAAAACGATGTGGGTCTGATCGTCGTCGGTCAGTCTTACGATGAAGATGGCAACCCCAACCCGGCGGGGCGCCGTGCGGGTCGCTTCGCGGATGAGCTTCGCAACCAGACGAATCTCCCCATCGAAATGTGGGACGAATCACACAGCACTCAAATTGCTCGTGCCGCGCGCATCGAACTTGGTGTCTCTCGCAAAAAACGCGCCGGGCATCAAGATGAGTTCGCCGCCGTGGTTATTTTGCAATCGTACCTTGAGGCTAAGCGAAATAGTGAATAGTAAATCGTAAATCAAATGTCCAGATTCTTTCGCCGCTATCAATATCATTTCATCCTCTCTATACTTGCCGCCCTCGCCTTTTCGTGCATATTTGGGTTGATCTACTACGTCCCTGCGCGTGCCTCGCTGTTGTATGGTCCGCCTGCAAAAGGGCTTTCCATTTCCGATCGCATCGAATATGCCACGCGCCTTCTCTCGCATGGACGAGTGCTTAGCACACCCGTAGACGTAAACGGCATCGCACAACCCTTCCGTGTGGAGCCGGGTGAAACAGTTTCATCCATTGCAGAGCGTTTGCAAAGTTTGGGGCTGATCTCTGATGCACAAGCCTTCTTCGATTACGCCGTCTACACCGGCATCGACCTCACCATTCAATCCGGCGACTTCACCCTCAGCTCGGCGCAATCCATTATTGACATTGCCCAGACTCTGCAAAAATTTTCTCCAACCGATGCGACTCTCGTCATTTTACCCGGTTGGCGGATGGAAGAAATCGCCGCCTCACTCCCAACCTCGGGCTTGTCCATTGACCCCGATGCCTTTCTCGCCGCTGGAAACAACCCCCCGCAAGTGCTTGCCTTTGCCGAGCCTGCAAGTATGGAGGGCTTCTTTTTCCCAGATACGTACACCCTTCCGCGTGAAACCACCCTCGACCAATTGTTGGATGTGATCGGGCGCAACTTTACCTCCAAACTCACAACAGATATCCAAAATGGATTTGCTGTTCAAAACTTAAGCATCTATCAAGCCGTTACTCTGGCATCCATCGTCGAGCGGGAAGCCATTCATAGTGAAGAAGCCTCGTTGATCGCGTCTGTCTATCTCAACCGCATTGCCATTGGCATGAAGTTGGACGCTGATCCCACGATTCAATATGCATTGGGTTATCAATTTGACACGGGCTCGTGGTGGAAGAGTCCGCTGGCATTGACGGACTTGGAAGTTATCTCCCCGTATAACACGTACCTGAATAACGGTTTGCCGCCTACGCCCATTTCCAACCCCGGTATCGAGGCGTTGATGGCGGTCGCATATCCACAAAGCTCAACCTATTATTTCTTCCGCGCCGCCTGTGACGGTTCAGGTTATCACGTCTTTGCCGAGACCTTCGAAGAACAGCTTGCGAATGGTTGCCCATAAAATGGACATCACCGAATTAGAAAAACGCCTTGAAGAAGAAGCTTGTAGCCGGTCACATTACTCTCTTGGTACACGCTACCCTGGTGGCGCATTTTGTCTGATCCATGAAAATGGAAAGTGGCTTGTTCTTTACAGTGAACGTAATCTCGACGATGAACCTCTTTTTGTGGGCGAGAGTGAGTCTGAAGCTTGTGAGTTCTTCTTCGAGTACATGACCACGCGCATTCTACATACACATTTGGTGGGATATTTCATTTCGCTGAAAAATGCCGAGGCGTTGGCAGAGAAATTGGCACAACAAGGCGTCGCTACCCATCGCAATGACATTCCCTATCACGGATGGGATGACCCGCGCTTTCGGGTATTTGTGAATGGCAAAGATGTGTTTAAAGCTCGCGAGATTTTAGGGGAATTGCCCCTCCGCGATATTCGCGATTAGGGGTCTGATTCTACTGATGAGCTAGGCTTGCCTGTATGAGAGGTAATACCCCAACCCTGCCATGCATACGCCTATGAATGTCAATGCGATTCCTTGCAAGACGACCGGGGTAAGCAAAGCTTGCACCATTGCAGCGGTGAAGTCTTTTGTAAAGTCTAATAAGAAGGTGGGTAGGTAGTCGGGTAATTGGCTGGCAAGGGCACTTTCAATCACTACACTAAAAATAGGTGCGCCGAGAATACCAATTAAGAAGGCAATGGAACCTGTACTTGCGAGCGGAATGCCCCACCAGCTAAGCCAATCTCTGAAGGACCTCACGGCGAAAATTGTCAGGGTAAGCAAAAGCAAAATGGGTAGGATCAAGCTAAATCGCATGAAGAGGCGCAGGGTTTGTATCCGTTCGCGTGGGTCGTTTTGCGGCGGCGCAGTGATGAGAGTCAACTGATCGGGGATGAGCGATGCGGTGACTTGCATCTGTGATTGAATGAGCGGCATGAGCATGGGCAGTACATTTTCAGGCGGGTTGCATAATTGGATCTGGTCGCCGGAAAGCATTCCGAACATGATCGTCGCAGCTTGGTCGAGCGTGCATGCAGGCAGAGATTGAATCAGGACAAGTGCGGCTTGCGTGCCGGTTTCACCCAACATGCTGGTTTTAACCGGGCTAAGGTCAACCTGTATTGAGTCGCTTTCCATGTTGAGATAGGCAAAGGTTGAGCCGAGCACGTCATCGCCAATGGGTTTCAATAATTCAGGCGGGAGCAAGGTGCGAAAAAAACGTTCCCAGGTTTCTTGATTTATGCCTTGCATCCCAAGCGGCTGTTGAGTTGGGTCTGTGCCAGATGCGATGGATTGTGCCAGAAGGCTGGGAATCTTGTTATAAAAATCTTCGCGGGCAAAGGCTTGTTGATAGGTTTCTGCGGTGAAGGCGTGGCGGTCGAAGTTGAAAAGCAGTAACGCCATGACAGCCGTAAGGAAGAAGAGAATGGCGAGGAGTATGGCAGTTGTTGTTCTAAATGTTTTCATGAGATTGTAGAAGTGACAGCTACCTGTAAGATGACTGTCACTTGATTAACTACGCTGTCAAAATTTCGATGTAATCTTGTGTGACGGGTTCAGCATCACCAACGCCGAGCAGGTCTAGCAGTTCACGCACGAGGTCTGCTTTGAGATCGGCATCTTTGCGGCTCCAGGTGCGGCTCTTCACTTCAAGGAATGTGCCCATGGCAGGCTCTTTCACTTCATCGAGGTTGATGAAAAATTCAGTGTTCTTGTATTTGATGTGCCAGCGTAGGCGGTTCTTCTCCACTGAAATTTCTGTCTTCGGCTTGAAGTATTCACGATAGAAGCGCAGCGATTGTGTGGCAGGTGCCAAGAAGCGGCTGCGCGAAAGCAATACCTCGCCCATTTCATCTTCGCGCTTCACACCCAGCAAAGTCAGACGTGAGCGCACATTGGTGATGTCACCTTTTTCGTTGACGAGACTATCTTCACGATAGCGCAACCGTCCTTGATTGGGATCGTCGAACAAGAAGTATTCATCGAACTGACGATAATGCTTGTGAGCGTTTATCTCGACCTCTTCACGCTTCAGATTCTTAACAACGAGGCTGGGTTCTTCGACCCTGACCTTTACCTGCACCTCGAACGATTCCTCTTCCATCGAGCCGCCCAAGGCAATGAGCTTCGAAAGCACAGACTGTTCGCGTTCGGTCAGGAAGGCGTCGATCTTGATGGCAAGTTCACGGGCTTGGGCGATGAGTTCTTTTTCGTTGAGCGTAAGCAGTTGATGGTCACGCATCAGCCATTTGCCGTTGACCATTACATCGGTCACATCGGTGGATTTGGAAGCATAGACCAACTGGGCATACGCATTCTGCGGGTCACGTTTGAAACGTGGTGTGTTGTGTAGCGGATTAGTATCCACGAGAATCATATCGGCGCGTTTGCCTACTTCTAAAGAGCCGGTGATATGACCAAGGTGGAGAGCCTGCGCACCGAGACGTGTTGCCATGGTCAATGCGGTGGCGGCGGGGAGAACGGTTGGGTCGTTTGAGGCAGCTTTGGCGACGAAAGAAGCGAGGCGCACTTCTTCGAACATGTCGAGGTCATTGTTCGAGGCGGGTCCATCGGTGCCAATGCCTACATTGAGTCCATCTGCAAGCATTTTTTGGACGGGGGCAAAGCCTGAGGCAAGTTTGAGGTTTGAAGATGGGTTGTGTGAGACGCCCGCATTGGCATGTTGCAAGGTGCGGATCTCGCCGGTGTCGATGTGGACACAATGGGCGGCGATTACTTTGGCTTCGAACAAGCCGAGCTTCTTCACGTAGGGGATGACCGGCATGCCTTGTTCTTTGCGCATGTTTTCCACTTCGAACGCGGTTTCAGAAATATGAATGTGGAGCGGCACATCGAATTCTTTGGCGAGGTCTACGCAGGCGCGAATAATCTCAGGGTTGGTGGAATAAGGTGCATGTGGCGCAATGGCAGGGACGATGAGCGGATGACCTTTCCATTTTTTGATGAACTCACGTGCATACGCGAGCGAGTCGTCGTACGAGGGCGCATCGGGCGCGGGGTATTTCATTACTGACTCGCCACAGACGGCTCTCATGCCTGCATCGGCGGTGGCTTGGGCGATGTCATCTTCGTAGAAGTACATGTCGTTGAAGGTGGTCACGCCACTGCGAATCTGTTCGGCACAGGCAATGAGCGTGCCCAAGCGGACGAATTCTGGTGAAACGAATTGACGTTCCACGGGCAGCATGTAGCCCATCAGCCACACATCGAGGCGCAAGTCGTCCGCGAGCCCGCGGACGAGGGTCATGGGAACGTGAGTGTGTGCATTGACCAGACCCGGCATGAGAATTTTGCCGCTGCAGTCGATGATTTCATGTGCGGAATATTCTTTTTTCAACTCGGCTTCAGCACCAACAGCGATAATAGAATCGCCTTTGACAGCAACTGCGCCGGGGTCATATTGAGTAAGTTTTTCATCCATCGTCAAGACGATGGCGTTGATAAATAATGTGTCAACTTTTTGAGTCATTCAGTCTCCTTTTGTGTTTTGTGATTGTCATCTTGAGCGGTAGCGAAGAGTCTCTGAGATTATGCATAGAGATGCATTGCTATCGCTTAGCATGACATGATTATCTCCAATTCAACAGCACTTCCAATGCGTTTAAGTTCTCATCAAAATCTGTGTACTTGTGTGTGGAAAGTTCCATATCCACGGCGGTGATGCCGAGTTCAACGGCGTAATCAGCGAGAGTGCCTGTGTACACACAGCCTGTATCGATAGGGGGGTAGGGATAGCTGGTTGCCTTGGCGAGCGCCTTCGAGAACTTGATCGAATCTTTTTCCCACGGAACGCCACCGGGGAAGACTCCCAATGCCGCGCTGTGATAACTGATGAGAGTCTCCACATTGTGCGATTGCAGGAAGTACATCACTGCGCGAGTTTCCGGCTCCGAGCCGGGACCGGTTCCGCCGGTGGTGGGGGTAGCAACCCAACAGCCTGTGCGATCCCAAGTCTTTGCCCAATTTGCAGGGAAGTTACGGTTTAAGTCTACACCGTGGTCGTTGACGCGTCCGTCAATGCCGTGGTCGCGCGCGTCGCCGTCGGGGTTCATATTGCGCAGGATGTAGAGCGTCACATCGTCTGGGATGATTTCGGGATTATCAAAGATATGGCGGATCAGTTCATCTGCCAATGCGATGGTATTCCATTCGTAGCCACCATGAATGCCTGCCACGATCATTTTCTCGTGTTCGCCATTGCCAAATATATACACTTCGATGGGTCTGCCTGAAACGGAATATCCCACCGTGGCAACGCTGGCGCGTCCTAATGCGGCTGCGTTTTGAATGACGAATGGAGTGGGAGATTGAACCACGATCATCGTCGAGCGCGGGTTGGGGGTGATGGTTGGCAGATTCAGCGAGAACGCATCGGGAGTAAAGGTTGGCGGCATGGTGGCGGTGTACTGAGGTTGTGGAGCCTGTGTGGCAGCATGGGCGGGCTTCATTGCCCAATATGCCACAACCACCAGGGCGACTGCGCATAACCCAAAGATATTCAAGCCCCAGGCAAGGATAATCAGAGGTTTGTCTTTGCCTTTGCGTGGCTTGGGGCTTGCCATTAAGTCATTTCCTCGAGGGTGGTGCGCAGCCAATTCAAAGCGAGGTTCATGCCCCAGCGCGGAAGACTCTTCGGCGGACCACCATAAGTGATGCGATGAGTCTTTTCACCCTGAGGTGTGATCATTGCCATTTCGGCTGCGCGTTCATCTATGTAAATAGAGACGCCAAGCGCGATGTCTGCTTTTGAGTCGGCTCGGGCGGCGCGTAAGGCTTGGGTCAATGCATCAGGTGTCAGATTAGGGAGAGAGGCGGTGTGCGGACTGCGAAGCGTGCGTGCCATCAATCCGTCGAGTCCGCTTTCGATGGCGGTCAGAGTCAAGCCGCTTTTTGCAAGTAGATCCAGCACAACTTCTTCGAGCCGATCTTCATCGGCGCCGAAGACGATACTACCAAGGCGTTGACGTACATCCGCTTCGACCTTGGCGATC
>JBDKJK010000253.1:0-2671 GCA_039796675.1 Chloroflexota bacterium | reverse complement strand
GTTTTATATCGCACGCCCGATGGGGCGGCGCATGTGATGAGTGACTTGTGCGTGCATCGTGGCGGGGCATTGTCAGATGGATGGATGAGTGGTGATTGTATTGTGTGTCCGTACCATGGTTGGGAATATAAAGCTGATGGCTCATGCGTAAAGATTCCCGCGCAGCCTGACCTGGCTGTGCCGAAGAAGGCGCGTGTTGATTCATATCCAACCGTTGAAAAGTATGGATACATTTGGGCGTTCCTCGGTGACCTGCCCGAAGCAGAACGCCCTGCGTTGCCTGACCTTCCGCATTTTGATAACCCTGATTTCAAAGTGGTGCGTGGCACGTTCGAGTGGCCCGTCTATTATGAGCGGGCGTTGGAAAACTCGCTTGATGCGGCGCATGCTCCCTTCGTGCATGGTGGCGCGTTCGGCAATCGCGAAGAGCCTGATATTCCTGATTATGAAACGACCGAACATCATCTCGGTGCAGAAATGATCGTGACTCTCAAGCCGCCCAAGCGCAACATCAAAGGGCTGTGGAATCGTTTGTATAAAGAAGAAACTCAAACCAAAGGCGTGCGCACTCGTGCAGCGTTTTGGATGCCGTGCATGACCCTGCTCGAAGTGAGTCTGCCGATGGGTCCGATGATTCTTTTCAACTTTCACATTCCTGTTGATGAATATCGCACCATTACCAAGTGGACGCAACTGCGCGGGTTTTTCAAAGGCAATTGGGCAGACGGCGATGCGCTCAAGCGTGTGTTGAAAATTTTCAATCAAGATTATCCTATCGTGCTTTCACAGCGCCCCGAACTGCTGCCGTACGATATTGGCGCTGAACTTTCTGTCAAGTCTGACGGCATTCAGATCGCCTATCGCAAGATGCGCAAAAAGTACATCGACATGGGCTGGCAGATCGATGTGCATCGCATCAAAAAAGAATACGGTCGTCAACATGCGGTGGTCATTCCGTCGCCCGCCCGTAAGGAAGTGCCCGAACTCGCCAAGGCATGGGTGTTGAATGAAGTGCCGACGGTGGAAGCGAAGAAGTCGGACGATTGACGATAGACGATTGACCGCGGATCTTCATGGTCCATCGTCTATGGTCTGTGGTCGAAATTGGATTTCAACTTTACTGGAGACATGCACATGAGCCTTCCTCAACAACTTTCGCTTGGCACTTTAGAGAAGATAAAAACCCGCTTCAGACTCACCGAAGTTGGGTCGCCATACCTAAGCCTTTCCTCACCGATGAGCCCTGCTCCCGTTGGCTCTGTCCGTCTATTCAGTGGAGATGCGGTGCATAAGATGGTCTATATCGGCTTGGTCGTCCCGCCCATCGGGCTGGACTCACACATGATCTTTGCCTTCACCAAGCCTGAGAGCCACATCCCGCACTTCACGCTGGACTCGGTTATGGCAGGTCCGTATTTTGCGTTTCACCTGGACTTAATCCCACGAGCAGACTTGGGTGCAAACCTCAAATATCTCAACGCCGTGTTCGATAACTTGACTCCCATCTTTGAAGAGGCGAAGAAGATCGAAGGTCTCACCCCCGCCCAACTCGGACCGAAGCAATACGCGCTTATGTCCCCGTGGATGTTGGCGTATCGGGCAAATGAATCCGCGTTCGAGCAGATACAGGCTCCCGTGAATGGTTATTTGGAGCACTGGTTCAATCTTGTCGAGAACGGTGTCCTTGCGGACTCTGTCCCCTCTGGTGATTTTGCCACACGCGACCAACTCAACCGCAACGCCATCTTCGACCCCGAAGTGGACAAGGTCTGGGCGCAGGTGGAACGTTTGGTTGGCGTAGAGACAGGCGCGAAGTTGCGGGAGATTTTGAAGAATCAGGATGTAGAGCAGTAACCAGTAATCAGTGTTCAGTGACCAGTCTTCAACCACTGGATACTGGTTACTGAACACTGGATACTTTTGCTTGTGTAAAGTATGAATTTGAACGAAGAAGGAAAAACTACTCAATGACTCAACCATCCAACTGGCAGCAAAAGATCGAAGGCGAATGGCATGGATTGCCTTCGATCTTTGATGTGCAAGGAAATCATTCTGGTTACAACAAGGTCTATCGTTCATCTGTTTTTAAAGATGGGCAGACGACTTACATGATGAATACGAAAATTCAAGAAGGCTCGAATGAACTGCTTCCACGCCTTGAAGTCTCCGATATTTTCTCCTTCGGCGTTGTAGACAGTGACCAGGATCGTATCTATCTGGGTCCCGATTTCATCGGCGCGGGTCATCCTTATGGGACTCTTGTGGATGCCCATTACTACTCCCCAGGCTGGACAGGTGACTTGAGCACCATGGTTCACATCCTGCCAGATGGTGAAACACAAGTCTATTCGTCGTTGATCTATGATGGTCCTACCTTGTTCACGGTCTTCAACGGCATTTACAAGGTTGCGTTCGATTATCACTCCAACCCTGAAACCAAAGCCCGCATTGATGCCCATTGCGAAGAAGAACGCGTCAACGGGCGCAAGCCGCATATTTTGCCTTCCAAGAAATCTGGTGCATGGGACGGTGAAATGATCGTCTGCGGGGCGGACCAGAAGCAGATCGGTGTGAACAAGGTTCACATTGATTACAAGCCGCTTGACCTGCTCCGTGCCGAGATGACGGTGGAGATTTCGGGTGTATTCAATAAGAAGTACACCTTCAAACG
>JBDKJK010000252.1:0-7375 GCA_039796675.1 Chloroflexota bacterium | reverse complement strand
TGTTGGCGATGGTGGCGCGGTCGGTCAGCGACATGTTGTTGAGACCTTCACCGAAGAACTCAACGAACTTATCCACCACGCCCTTTTTGCGCAGCATTTGAGTCACGGTGAGGACGAGGTCGGTGGCGGTCACGCCTTCTTTGAGTTTGCCGTAGAGTTTGAAACCGATCACATCGGGCAGCAGCATGTCCATGGGTTGACCGAGCATGACGGCTTCGGCTTCGATACCGCCCACGCCCCAACCCACCACGCCCAAGCCATTGATCATGGTGGTGTGCGAGTCAGTGCCGACCAGTGTATCAGGGAAGGCAATGGTCTCGCCGTTCTCTTCCTTGGTCATGACGGCATCGGCAAGATATTCCAAGTTGACCTGATGCACGATACCAGTCATCGGCGGCACAACGCGGAAATTGCTGAAGGCTTTTTGTCCCCACTTGAGGAACTCATAGCGTTCGCGGTTGCGTTGGAATTCAACTTCGGTGTTGCGGTTGAGCGCTTCGGCAGTGGCGAAGAAATCGACCTGCACGGAATGATCAATGACCAAATCAACCGGCACAAGCGGATTGATCTTCTTGGGGTCGCCGCCCAAACGAGCCACAGCGGCGCGCATCGCGGCGAGGTCTACGACGGCAGGCACGCCGGTGAAATCTTGCATCACCACGCGACCCGGCAGGAAGGGGATGCCTGGGCGGGCGCCTTTGGGAGTCCACGCGGCGATGTTCTTCACATCAGCCTGCGTGATCTCTTTGTCATTGCATTGACGCAACGCGGCTTCGAGCACGATACGAATGGAATAGGGGAGTTTGCTGAGCTGGGTCAGCCCGGCTTTTTCGAGCGCATCGAGCCGGAAGTAGACGTATTGCTTCTTTCCCACGCTTAATACGTCACGGGACTTAAATAAATCTTGCATAGGATACTCCTTTGGTATGAGGTTTTCGTAGGGACAGAGCTAGCCCCTGTCCACTAAACAGCGGATGGAGGCAAGCCCCATCCCTACACTCACACCACAATCAGGAAGAACACAAAGGAGCGCCTTTGATATCCTTATTTTATGTGGTGGGGTAAATAAGAGAAATTCAGACCGGATTATACTGATTTCTGGGCGTGGATGGAAGTGGGCTAGCGAATATTCATTTCTTTCTTCAACAAAGCGACCAATTCCGTTTTTTCTGCATTCGGCAAGAAGGTCTCCTCCGCTGCAACTAGCACACACTTCTTTAATGTGTCCATAGGGATATTTATTTTCTCACGTATCTGCTGGAACTCATGCGAAAGAGTGATGCGTGAAATGCTCGGGTCATCTGTATTGATCGTGGCACGCAAGCCCGCCTCAAGCATACGCGGCAGTGGATGTTTTTCGAATTCCTTCACCACGCCCGTCTGAAAGTTGCTGGTCGGGCACACTTCAAAAGCGATCTCTCTTTCCCTTGCCAGAGCCGTCACACCCTCATCTTCCAACACACGCACACCATGCCCAATGCGCTCCGCGCCAAGATTCTCAATGGCATCGCGCACATTCGTTGCAGGTCCCCACTCCCCGGCATGGATGGTGATATGCAGACCAGATTGTTTTGCTTCTTTAAAAATATCGTAAAACGGAGCCGACTTGAATTCCGCCTCGTTCCCGGCCAAGTCCAAACCAAACAGCCCATGCTTCATATGGTCCACTGCCAGCCATGCCACTTGCTCTGCAAGCTCAGGGCTTTCATGCCGGTTCACCGAAGCGATCAAACCGACTCTGATCTTAAACTCTTTTGCCGCTTCCTGCGCACTGGTAATGACCCAATCCATCACATCATGCAAGGGAAAGCCCTCGGCGCGACTCAAAGCCACCGGTGTAAAACGCATTTCAATGTAGCGAACATTATCCTTCGCCGCATCCTCCACGGCTTCACGGGTGACGCGATGAATCACATCGGGAGAGCGATAGAACAAACGCAGGGTCTTGAATTTTTCGAGGAAGTTGGAAAAGGTCAGCGGGTCTTTATCCTGCACTTGCACCAAACCGCTCAGGTTCATCATCGAAACCGGAACCGTCACCCCGTGTTTTCTGGCAATATCCAGCATGGTCGATAGACGCAATGACCCTTCCAAATGGCGGTGAAGTTCCACCTTTGGAAGGGCTAAATATTTATTCAGGGGAGTTGTTTCGTCTGCCAAACGCTTCCTCTTCAAAGTATTACGAACGGCGGCGCTTCTTCTTTCTAGCATCAGACGATTCGCCAATCTGCACCGACGTTTCGCCTGGCGCTGTCGCCGTTTCTGTCGTCTCGATCGGTGTGATCTCCACCCGCCGCGGTCGTGCTGCAAACGCGCGCCCGATCACAAGTCCGCGCACCTCTTCCAACAACTGCTGGAACATTTCAGACGCGCTTCGTTTGTATTGTACCAGCGGGTCACGCTGGGCGTAAGCCTCCAAGCCAATCGACACGCGCAACGCCTCCACCTTTGTGAGATATTCCACCCACAACTCACTGAAGGCACTCAACAACAACTGTCGATGGACTTCATTCAAAACATACTTCCCCAACGCAGAGGATAGCTTCGCCGCCTCTTCCGCGCTCAGGTTGGATAGAGCGTTACTAAGCTTTTCCTCGCCGAAAGCGATTCGCGCCGCCGGACCAAAATCCGCGAGTTTGGTGGCGTTCTGGCTCAAACGTGTGAACTCGCTTTGCCCCCAGGTCTCGCGCAAGGCTTCTTCCGCCGCTTCGAGGTGATTCATCACATCATCCGCAATGGATTCCGCATCACGCCCATCGAGCAATTGCGCCGCACGGAATGCATACGCAAAACGGGTAAAGACCTGCTTCACCTGTTTGTGAGTCTTCTGGTCGAAGGCGGTGCGGGTTCCCTGTGCAAGCGTGATTAACAAACGCAGTTTGCCGGAGTCCGTCGAAACATCTTCACGCTGTAAAAGCACATCAACATCGCGTGCGATCTGCGCATTCAAGCGTTCGCGCTTCTTTTCGAAGGCATCACGGGTCGTGAATAACAGAATATCCGCAAGCTCATCCCAATCCGAAGGCAACGGGTTCTGCCACTGCACCTGCTCACCGAGTCGATTCTGGATCGCGCCGATCACACGCGTAGCACTGATGATCGTCAATTGGCTGGCGACCATTTCCTGAATATCATCTTTCGCATCT
Source organism: Chloroflexota bacterium (assembly GCA_039796675.1). Classification (GTDB taxonomy): domain Bacteria; phylum Chloroflexota; class Anaerolineae; order Anaerolineales; family Villigracilaceae; genus Villigracilis. Next base: position 4,229 of record JBDKJK010000252.1, on the reverse strand, counting down.
TCGGGGTCGTCTGCTAGTTTTTTCAGCAGATCGTTGCTGGGGCGCAAAGCGAGGCGCATCAACCCGTTGATCTCTTCCATTAATTTCTGCGGCTTCGGCGCATCTTCACGGTCACGCAGACCTTGGAAGAAGGCATCCAACGTATCTTCACGTTCCGATATCTGTGTTTCGAGCGTTTCACCCGTTTTCTCGATCAGTGTTTCAATGGCACGCAAGGCATGAGCATATTCAGCTTCGATAGACTTGGCGACAAGGTCTAAAGTCGAAGATCGAAGATCGCTATCTTTTATCTCGTTGAGAAGTAATTTGAACCCATAAGATGAAAACAGTCCATTCTTTGAATCGAACGCAGGCTGAACCTGGTCTAACCAAGCCAGCAAACGCCAGGGACCTTCTTCATCCGCCAGTCCCACTTCCACGCGCTTGGTCACTTCATTTTCAAGCATCTCCGCCACATCGCCGCTCAAGTCTTCTTTGACGAAGATACGGTTGCGCTGTTCATAGATCTGCTGACGTTGGGTATTCAAAACATCATCATATTCCAGCAGGTGTTTACGAACATCAAAGTTCGCGCCTTCGATGCGATGCTGAGATTGTTCAATGACGTTCGCCACAAGACGGGCTTCCAATGGAAGCGAGTCGTCTACTTTGAGGCGTTCCATCAAGGCGCTGACCTGTGCCCCGCCCTGCACGCGCATCAAGTCATCTTCGAGCGAGAGATAAAAACGCGAAGAACCGGGGTCACCCTGACGAGCCGCACGACCGCGCAACTGATTATCAATGCGGCGGGCTTCGTGGCGCTCTGAACCGATGACGTGCAAACCGCCCAATTCCTTAACGCGTTCCATATCATCAAAATAACCAAGGAAGTTCTTGACCTCGGCTTCATACAAACCGAAATTCGCCGGGTCGGTTTTCTTTAACGCTTCACGGCGTTCTTCGTGAGTCATATCGAACGGGTCTTTAAACCCGGCTTTGCCCAACACACGATTAACTGCCGAGATGACTTCTTCTGCCAGCTCGCCGCCGAGTTTAATATCCACACCACGACCCGCCATGTTGGTGGCGATGGTCACTGCGCCGAAAGCGCCCGCGCCTGCGATGATCTGCGACTCTTCGGTATGGCGGCGCGCATTCAAAACCTGATGCACCACACCGCCCTGGAAGATCTTCTTCAATCGTTCTTTGGTATTTTCGGGCAAGCGTAATAACTCAAGCAAAGTATTTAGGTTGGCATCATCATCGAGGCTGATGTTTGCCATGCCATGCGGCTTGATGAAAGCACGCAAAGCATCGGGGGTGATGCGGTCGATGGGTTCGTTAAAAGGCACGAGGTCCGCAATGAGGCGCCCGTCTTCTTCCAAATTATTGGCACGGATGTAATGGTCACGCACCAGCATGTATTGCATCAAGCGGCGCACGGGCTCGGCTTTGAGTCGATTCGAAAGCCGCTCCGATGACTCCACCGATGTGGTTCCCACCAACAGCGGACGACCCAACGCATTGAAACGCACGATCTCCTGCACGATGGCACGCAGTTTAGCTTCGACCGTGCGATAGATGACATCGGGATAATCTTTGCGGCGGAAGAACAGCGGCGCGGTATCACCCGCCTTGGCGAAGTATGAATAGGCGTAGCCATCTTCATCCTTGGCTTTGATCTCGGTCAGCGGCGCTTCTTTGCCATAAGATTGATATTCCAAATTTGGCGAGATGGGCGCGACTTCGAGCTTGTAAATTTTATTGAACTCTTCGGCTTCGGTCAGCGCGGTACCGGTCATGCCTGCCAGCTTTTGATACATGCGATAGTAATTCTGCAATGTGACCGTGGCATAGGTGACCGACTCGGGCTCGACCTTCACGCCTTCTTTGGCTTCCACGGCTTGATGCAAACCATCGCTCCAACGTCGCCCAGGCATGAGACGCCCCGTCGACTCATCCACGATGACGACTTTGCCTGCCTGCACAAGATAATCTTTATTGCGTTGGAAGAGAAACTGTGCGCGCAATGCCTGTTGCAAATAACCCAACAAACGCGCCTGTTCGGGGTTCGGTTCTTCGGGTCGGTTGGGGTCAAGCAATTGAATGCCGAGCAAAGACTCAACGCGGCTCATCCCAATCTCGGTTAGGTTGATTGAGCGGGACTTTTCTTCCATTTCATAATCTTCAGGCTTAAGCTGTTTGACGATCTGCGCCATGCGCCCATACCATTCCAAATCGCCAGAAGCAGGACCCGAAATGATGAGCGGCGTACGCGCTTCATCGATGAGCACATTATCGACTTCATCGACCATGGCAAAGTAATACCCGCGTTGCACACGGTTCTCCAAGCGCATTGCCATGTTGTCACGCAGGTAATCGAAACCAAATTCAGAGTTGGTGCCGAAGGTGACATCGGCGCGATAGGCTTCGACGCGATCCACCATCCTTAAGTGACGTTGATCTTCCTGCGGAGACTCACGCTCGAAATCAACAATGAAAGCTTTCTTACCGTTCTCGGTCATTGCCGCCATTTGCAGCACGCCCACGCTCAAACCGAGCGCCTGATAAATGGGAGCCATCCAACGCGCATCGCGCCGCGCCAGATAGTCATTGACTGTGATGAGATGCACGCCGCGTCCGGTGAGTGAATTGAGATAAACGGGCATGGTCGCCACGAGCGTTTTGCCTTCGCCCGTGCGCATCTCAGCAATCGAGCCGCCATGCAACGCCGCCCCACCGATAATCTGCACGTCGTAATGGCGCAGTCCGATCGTGCGCTTAGACGCCTCACGCACCGCCGCAAAGGTTTCGGGCATCAGTTCATTTAAAGCATCTTGCTCGGCTTTGCGTTTTGCCGCTTCATCGTCCATGCCCGCAATCGCCTGCGCCACCCGCGCCTTGAACTCCTCTGTTTTGGCACGCAATTCTTCATCGCTCAACGCCGCGAACTGACTTTCGAGCGCGTTCACCTGCTCCACCAGCGGACGATATTGGTCAACCGTTTTCTTTGTGGGGTCACCACTGAATAGTTTTACGAAGTTTTTAAGCATGAAATCCCTTTCAACGAGAAGGGATTATAGCATGTGGGATATTGGAGGAATGTTAGAGAAAAATGCGTTTGACTCTCCCCTGCTGCGGATGTATAATTTGCTTACCAATAAAACGGAAGCGTCCAGCAATGGATGAAAGACCGTTTTACCCGCCCCCGACAACAAGGTAGCCACCTGAGGCTGTCTTTCTCGAAAGAGAATAGTCGGGGGTGTTTTATTTAGTGAATTTGCCAAAGGTCAACAATTCGCGGTAGGATCATTCGAAAATGTTGACTATTTGCATTTGAAGCATGGACGCGCAACGCACCGGCAATCATGTCTGCCAGTTGTAAACCATCTTCATGCTTGGAGTCTGCTCCAATTATATTTTTGAACGGGCGGATTCGGTTTTCAAGTTTTGTCCGTTTCGTAAATTCAATTCGTAAGTCTCTGCAAAAAGCGGGAGTTGCGCCATCAATGACCAGAACTTCATTGGAGATGTCCAGTTCGCTGGCTCTCATTGTCACCCCAACAATCAGTTCAATGGTCAACTCATAGGGTGATAATGAGTTATATGAGGAGCCTGCCATTGCCTTATCGAATATTACCGCCCGCACTCGAAAGGGAATTCCCAAAACTTCCTGGAAAAAGCGGTCTTTTTGCGAAGGTTTCGTGTTGTGGTATTTGAACTCGAATGTGGATGAAACATTGAGTGCTTTTCTCAATTCCACGAGAGGTTCAATTGGGGTACGCTCTGGCAATTGGGCCATAGCCATTACAAAATGACTGCTTGAACTGGCTTGTCCGTCAAGCCCAGCATCCCCCGATTCATCGATGAAAAAGTATTGCATGGATTCCGATTATACAACCACCCTGCTCCACCAGCCCGCTGAATTGGTCAACTGGTTCACTTCGACACGCTTCGTGCAAGGCTTTGTGGGGTCACCACTGCGTAGTCCCTGAATGGGGAATAGTTTTACGAAGTTTTTAAGCATAAATTCCCTTTCATAGAAATGGTGGTATTGGAGGAATGTTAGAGAAAACACTTGAAAAACACAAACACACGCCACCCCAAGCGGATAGCGTGTGCCCCATGATTTCGCATCGGGTGTCCCCTCCCCTTGCGCCGATGCGCGGGTGAGCAAAGAAGAGAACCCCTTGGCGCGCTCAGCCTCCTCCGCCAGTTCACTGGACGTTCGAGCCACCCAGAGGCTGAGC
>JBDKJK010000251.1:0-2758 GCA_039796675.1 Chloroflexota bacterium | reverse complement strand
GGGTAATCGCCGAAGTAGAAAAGCAATATTGTTGATCAGAATATCTTCCCCGCCGCCTACTAATACGGTAGGACGAAGAATGGCATACGACATGCCGGAGTCTGCCACGGCTTTTTCGTTGGCTGCTTTGCCCCAGTAATAAGGCAGATGCGAATCTGCAGAGGGGTTTGCAATGCTGATGTGGACAATGCGTTTCACACCGGCTTTGACAGCAGCCTGCACCAGTGCCTTTGTATTTTGGACGGCTTGAGGTTGGGTATTCGTCCCTTTATCAAAGCGCACCCAATAGGTATTGACAAGCACATCTACGCCGCGCAGGTTCGCGGTCAATTCGGCTTCATTGGCAAAATCTAGCGGAAAGGCTTTCACCTGTCCATTGAACGGGTTGGGTCGGTTGGGATGATTGGTGAGGGTGATCACCTCTTCTCCCTTTTCAAGCAGACGTTTTGTGATGTATTTGCCAGAGTAACTAAAAGCACCAGTGACTGCGATCTTCATTTTGCCTCCAATTTTGCGGTTCGTGGAGCAAATAATGCGAACACTGAAATGACCATTCCAACACAAACCAGTGCGAACAAGAAGCCAGCCAGTGCTCCGCTGAGTTGCCCGGCAATCTCAAAGAATAATTCTTCAAGAGATTTCACCTGAGGTCTGTAATTTAGTGCGATCATGCCGGGTAGACCGATCAGAATCACATTGGAAAAGACCAGCCAAAATTGAGCACGATCTTCTGTGCCGCACAGGTCAACCAGTATCTTTTTCAAGAATGGGCGCAGGTATCCGACGATAATAGAAACGATTAGAAGAGTTAATATCATTTGAAGTGCAAACGAAATGATGGTGTTCATGAGGTTCTCCTATTTCAAAACATTGAGAATTTTCGTGACGTTAGAAATTCCCAACTTGTCGAGTTTGATCACAGCATTCGTTAAACTGTCTATGGCATTGAAGAAATCTTGCAATGCTTTCACTCGTTCATGGATGATGGCGATCTCCGCCTCATCACCTGACACCAAGCCTGATTCAAGTTTCTCGAGCGTTTCTCTCACCCCACGCAGTGCCCGGTCAAATTCGCTGTTTTGACGTTCCTTCAAAATGGAGCGAATGGATGTGTAAAAATTAGTCTCAGCTTCGTAATAATCTTTACGGTCGCCGAGTTTTGTAGAGCGATGCACCAACCCCATGCGTGCCAAAGTCCGCACTTCGGTGCTGACTGCCCCTTTTGTGAGCCCGGTTTGTACCGTGATTTCATCTAATGCAAGAGGAGTAGGGGAGAGATACAGTACGGCGAAGATTGCACCCATGCCTTTGGGGAACCCCCAAAAACGGCTGATCTGACTCAGGCTTTCAGTGAAACCTTTTTTGAGTTGCGGAAGTTTGGTGACCATATATGCCTCGTATACTATGTTTAGTAATTACTAAACGTAGTATACGACCAAGACGGAGAGATGTCAAGGATAAAAAAAGCCGCCAGTTACGGCGGCTTGGCTTAGATGATTAAGGTGGGCTATAAAACTGGCGGAACAACTCTGCGCCACTTTTCCCTTGGGCATCGCTGATGTATTGCTGGATCGGAACGCGAAAGACGATTCGTTCTGCGCTGTTTTTCTCAAAGGTGAACTCAACAAAGCCGTAATTACCGGGCAGGGTTTCGCGAGGGATTTGTATAACGATCTGCATCACCTGTGCAACCCAGTTGCCAAATTCTTCTTCCTTGCCCAGGTCGCTTACGGGCAGGCGGATATAGAAATCCGTTTCCATGACGCCGAAAGTGGAAGTGCCATCAGCATATACACAATCTTCACCGAAAAACTCTGCGCGACCTGTGGCTTCACTGTTTAAGGCTTTTACAGCGTTATCGAAAGAAGCTGTCAATTCGGGCGCGTCTTTGCTTGCCCACGTAAAACCGCATGGACCTTGCGGTGTGGAGCTATCTGGTAGGGAAGTGTCCGCCTCATTTGCAGGAGCTGAAACAGTTTGCAATGCCCCAAAGACTGCAACAACAGTGGTCAGAGCGGCGCCAATTGCTATTTTCCCTGCACGGTTCATGTCCTAATCTCCATCATCTCCGCCCTCATCGGTGTCACCACCATCACCACCTCCATCATCTAAAGGACCGCCGTCTAAAGGGTTGGGTAGGTTAGGCAAAACTTCGTCATCGAGAGGGAATATGCCATCTTCTTCGTTGGCAGGCTCTTCAAAAAATGCTTCGGGGTCAAAATTAAACTCTTCGAATTCCTCGATCTCAGGGAAATTTTCCGGGTCAGGTAATTCTTCAAGAAACTCACCAAGTTCTGGGGCTTCATCGATCCAATCTTGAATCTCATCTTGATCGATTTCATCCAACTCAAAGAGTTCCCCGTTCTCATCAACATATGCCGACTGCCCCTCTTCTAATTCTTGAGAGTCTCCATTTCCATTTGTAAGCGCGCAATGCCCTTCAAGGCAAACGGCTTGCAACCGGTTGCTGGCAGGGTCTACACTAACGCTTAATAAACTTCCGCGCACCGATGCCACACCCGATGGCGTTTCTACATCCAACGAGCCGCCGTTCAGCAACACAAAGATTTTCCCAAATAAAAGCGAGAGGGTGGTTTTGGGTTCACCATTTTCTTCCGTGATCTGCGGCAGGGTAAATGCTGAGTTTGGCGCAACCCGCACAATGGTGCCTTCTGGCTTAAGGTCCAGGCGGGCGCGACCATCGGCTCCTGTTTGCAACGCACCGCCGGTTTGAATGACAAAGCCGGATTCAGCAGGG
>JBDKJK010000250.1:0-2500 GCA_039796675.1 Chloroflexota bacterium | reverse complement strand
TCGGGGAAGAAGCGAATAAGGTTCTTCCATCCATCAAAAAACATCTGGCGTCTGCCCGCCTCACCCGGACCGTGCAACTGATCCTGCCTAAAAAGCAGGGACTCAGCCGCATCATTGCCCCACTCATCGCCCAAAACCAGGTTATCGGCTACCTGTATGCCGATATGGATTCCATCTATGGCTTGTTCGACGGCACGGATCGTGACATGCTCGGCATGCTGGCAAACCAAGCAGCTGTGGCATTGGACAATGCAGGGTTGGTCACCGGGTTGGAGCAAAAGGTACAGGAACGCACTGCGCAACTACAAGAGAGTGTACAAGAGACCGAACGCCTGCTCAGAGAAAGCCAAACCCTGGCAAGTGTGGGGCGCGATATCTCGTCCAGTTTGGAAGTTAAGGTTGTCTTGGAAAATATTGCCACCCAGGCGCTGAGTTTATTTCAAGGCGACCTAAGCGCTGTTTTCCTGCCATCTGGCACAGGAGAGTTGAAGGCAATTGTAGCGGTTGGTCAGTATGCTCAAGAAACGCTCAATGACACAATTAAGATCGGGGCTGGTGTTTTGGGGGATATCGCCCAAAAGAAAAAAGCAGAGATCGTCAATGACGCTGCAAATGATTCGCGCGCCTTGGCTATTTTGGGGACGGAGTTAATCCCGAACGAAAACTTGTTGACAGTGCCATTATTAAGCAGCAATAAACTGGCTGGGTTGATGGCGGTCTGGCGCAGCGGAGCAGGGAACGAATTCACCGAAAATGAGTTGAACTTTCTGACAAACCTTTCAAGGCAGGCAGTAATTGCCTTGAAGAATGCACAGTTATTCAGCGAAGCAGAGGAAGCCCGTCACGTAGCCGAGCAAGCGAACCGTACCAAAAGTGCTTTTCTGGCTAATATGAGCCATGAACTGCGCACGCCGCTCAACGCTATTATCAACTTCACCGAGTTAGTCTCCATGGGAACTATGGGACCCGTCAACGAAGAGCAATTGGAAGCGCTCGGTTACGCCCTTGGCAGTTCCAAACATCTCATGCAACTCATTAACGATGTTCTCGACATTAGCAAGATCCAATCTGGCAAACTGGCTCTCTTCCAGGAGAAAAATGTCGATTTGCAGAAATTGGTCGATGAAACTCTAGCGATCATCGAACCCAGCCTGCAAAAACAAGCGGAATTATATGGGCACAAGGTTAAACTCATCCGCGATGTGGACAAAGACCTGCCGCTCATCACGTGTGACCAAAGGCGCATCAAACAAGTACTGCTCAATTTGCTCTCCAATGCCGTAAAGTTTACCGACCATGGAAGTATTACCTTAAGTTTGAAACGCAAGGATAACCAGGTTTTCTTTGCCGTAATGGATACGGGCGCTGGTATTGCTTATGAGCAGCAAGCCCAAGTCTTTGAACCATTTGTGCAGACGCTGGATGGTGTCAAAAAAGCCGAGGGGACAGGTTTGGGGCTGCCCATCACCAAGAGTCTCATTGAAGCGCATAGCGGAAGGATCTGGCTAGAAAGCGAGCCCGGCGAAGGGTCTGCTTTCTTCTTTACCCTGCCCATTGATTGAAAACAATCCCTATTCAGGCGTCTATGTCTTTTGAAGATGGAATAAGACTTGCATTGATAGGTGCGTCTATCATTGCCGGATGTTACCTATATGTTAGATTTCAGAATCTAGCGAAAGGTAGGGCTATTCCTGTTTTTCACCCCTGCACATCTTGGTTATTGCTGGCTGTCTTTTTGGGATCTGTTTCGATTGCTTTTTTGTTCAAATCTCATATCGGGCTGGTTAATGCAGGTGTCTCGTTGTTATTGTTGAACCAGATTCGGTATGTCAGTATTAAAACGCATCATAGGGGGATCTTGAACTCCCTAAGAGAAGGGATTCTTATCTTTGACCCGTTTGGGAAGATACAGTATGTCAACCCGGCAGCCGAACGTTTGATGGGTAAAACAATGGAACAGATCAAAAGCACCGATGTTTTGCAAATCCATTCCGGGTTAGGACGTATCGTCCATTCTGCTATTAAGACGGGCACTCCCAAAACAGGGTTGATAAAATTGGATGGGCTTTTTATCTGGTTGCAGGTTGTAGATGGCAAGGCTGCGGCAAATTTTGGGGTGGAAAAAGATTTTATTTTACAGTTGGAAGATGTTACTGAGTATATGGCTCGCTCAAAACAGGGTGGCGAAAAAACGTCGATTCTAGATGAAGAGATTCAAGAGTTGATCTATCACGATCACCTGACAGACGCTCTCAATCGTCGATATTTTGACAAAAAAATGCCGGAACTATTGATGAAATCCATGGCTGAGAAATCTCCTGTCAGCCTTCTTATGATAGATGTAGATCAATTTAAAGAGATTAATGATGAATATGGACATCAAACTGGCGACCTTGCATTGAAGTTTGTGGTAAATAGCATGAAGCGTAATTCTCGCAAGGAGGATATGGCTTTTCGTCTGGGAGGGGATGAATTTGCCCTGGTATTGGTGAACACCCCC
>JBDKJK010000249.1:0-2933 GCA_039796675.1 Chloroflexota bacterium | reverse complement strand
GACAACACCACTCCGCTTGCCATAAAGGCATTTCGTGATATTGGTAAGCCGATTTTCGATAAAAACAAGATCGTTTTGCATCTCGACCATGCCTATCCTGCCCCGAATGTATTGGCGGCGGAGAATCACAAAAAGATCATCGAGTTCGTCCGCGAGCAGGGACTGCCGCACTTTTTCCACCAGGGTGTTTGTCATCAAGTGATGCTTGAAGAGGGTTTTATTACACCTGGCGCCATCGTCATCGGCGCGGACTCGCACTCGAATACCTATGGCGCGATGGGCGCCTTCGGTGCAGGGCTTGGGTCAACGGAAATTGGTGTGGCGTGGGTAACAGGCAAATGTTGGTTCAAAGTACCCGAGACGATCCGTATCGAGTTGACGGGCAGGGCACAACCTGGCGTGTATGCCAAGGATGTGATGATTTATATCGCGGGGATGCTGGGCATGGATGGCGGCACCTATCGCTCGGTGGAATTCGGCGGCGAATACATAGACAACCTGCCCATGCACGAACGGATCGTCTTCCCGAACATGTCCACGGAGATCGGCGCGAAGTGCGGGTTGATCGCAGCAGATGATGTAACGATCGATTATCTTGAAACTCAGACTCCAGCGAAGGGTCCGTTTGAAAAGATTCGTCCTGTCAATCCACGTTATGAACGCGTGATCGAAATAGATGTCGCTGCGCTTTCACCGCATGTGGCTTGTCACCCGGATGTGGATAACGCCAAACCGCTTGAGCAGGTAGAAGGCTTGGAAGTACACGAGGTCTACATTGGCACATGCACCAATGCACGCTATGAAGATATTGAGATCGTGGCGCGTATGCTCGAAGGCAAACGCGTTAACGAATTTACGCGTGTCATCGTCACCCCGGCGAGTGACCGTATTTATAAGAAAGCCATGCAGAATGGCTTGATCGAAATTCTGCTGAATGCGGGTTGCACGGTCACGGGTTCGGGTTGTGGCGCATGTATCGGGCGTCATGGTGGCATCCTTGCAGCTGGCGAACGTGCCTTGACTACGATGAATCGCAATTTCATTGGGCGTATGGGCAGCCCGCTTTCTGAGGTGTATCTAGCCAGCCCAGCCACAGCCGCCGCAACCGCGTTGACGGGTCGCATTACGGACCCGAGGAAAAGCTAACCCGTCATTGCGAGGGCGATTTTGTTCTTTGCCCGAAGCAATCTTGATTACTACGTTGGAGATTGCTTCGCCGTCAAATACAAGAGCGACGGCTCGCAATGACGAAATAAAAAGGAGAATCTTATGAGCAAAGCCTGGACGTTTGGAGAGAATATGAATACCGACGAGATCATTCCCGGTCGGTATAACATTACGATTGACCCGCTTGAACTTGCCAAGAATGTCTTTTGCGAAGTCAAGCCTGAGTATGCAACGAACGTAACCCCCGGCGACATCATTGTCGGCGGACAAAACTTTGGCTGCGGCTCTTCACGTGAGCATGCCCCAATTGCCATCAAAGGATCGCAAGCCAAATGCATCATCGCCCCATCTTTTGCACGCATCTTTTTTCGTAACGCCATCAATATTGGTCTGCCAATTTTGGAATGCCCCGAAGCCGTGGCAGATATCACCGAAGGTGACGATGTGGATGTGAACCTTTCTACCGGTGAGATATTCAACCGCACGACGGGCAATCATTTTCAAGCGCAAGCCCTGCCCGATTTCGTTTTGAAGATCGCAGACGCAGGCGGCATCGTCAACTTTTTGAAACAACATGATATTCAAGAGCTAATGACGAATGCGGAATGATGAATGATGAGCTACAAAATCTGTTTGCTCCCCGGTGATGGAATTGGTCCTGAAGTGATTGCCTGTGCAAAGGATGTCTTGACCGCCTTGCCTTTGGAGTTTGACTTCACCGAATGTGGTATTGGCTTTGAGGAATATCAGCGCTCGGGCTCACCCTTGCCTGATTCAACACTTCAAGCCATTCGCCACGCGGACGCCGCTCTCTTCGGTGCGGTAACCACACCGCCAGCCATCCCCAATTATTTTTCGCCTGTGGTGCGGATGCGCCAATCTCTTGATCTCTTCGCCAACTTACGCCCGACCCGATCTATTCCGCATGAATCTTCGCGCCCGAATATAGACATTCTCATCGTCCGCGAAAACACTGAGGGATTGTATTCCGGCATTGAACGGCTTGAAGACGATGGAGATCGTGCCATCACAGAGCGAGTCATCACACGTAATGGCTCGCAACGAATCATTCGCAAAGCTTTCGACTTGGCAAAACAGACAAATCGTAGAAATGTGCATGTGGTTCACAAAGCCAACGTCCTGCGCCAAACCTGCGGACTCTTTCGCGCCGTCGCATTTGAAGTGGCAACAGAATATCCAGATATTAATTTGAAAGAAATGTTAGTGGATACCTGCGCCATGGAACTCGTCCGCGCGCCGGAGCAATTTGAGGTCATCGTCACTACCAATTTGTTCGGCGATATTCTCAGTGACGAAGCCTGCATGTTCGTGGGCGGACTTGGCGTTGCAGCATCTGGCAATATCGGCGCGGAGGCGGCGGTCTTTGAGCCAGTGCATGGCAGTGCTCCGCCCTTGGTAGGGACGGGCAAAGCCAACCCGGTTGCCATGTTTCTCGCCACGGCGATGATGTTGGATTATTTGAATGAAACTGAATCTGCAGAAAGATTACGGCAGGCAGCGAATGAATGTATTGCCAATCTTGAAACCACGCCAGACCTCGGCGGAAATTTGACGACCAGTGAAGTGACGGAGAAAGTCAAATTCAGAATGCAAAATGCAGAATGATGAATTTGATTCTGCACTCTGCATTCATCATTCTGCACTAATAAGGAGTTCTTATGACCCGAATCGGATTTTTATATACCCGCTTGCGAGCAGAAGAAAAATATCTACTGGATGAATTTGAGAAACAACCAGATGTAGAA
>JBDKJK010000248.1:0-3260 GCA_039796675.1 Chloroflexota bacterium | reverse complement strand
AGCGTTTTCTGGTTGTGCTCTTCCTGCTCAACCTTGCCTTCGCTGGCTTACAAACGAATTTCCCGCTTTTCTCAAACGCCCGCTTCGGCTGGACTCCCGCGCAGAATAGTTATTTCTATTTGTACGTTGGCTTGTGTGGCGTGATCGTGCAGGGAATTTTATATGCCAAATTGCAAGCACGTTTTGGCGAAAGTAAACTCATCCCTACTGGGCTTTTCTTCATGGTCATTGGTTTGGCAGGCATGGCATTTGTCCCTGCTGCGTGGATGATCTTCCCCGCTGTGGCTGTCGTTGCACTAGGCACAGGCATCAGCATCCCCTCGCTGACGGCGCTAGTCTCGCTGCGTGTCCCTGAAAATGAGCAGGGACGATTGATGGGCGGCAATCAAACCTTGCTGGCACTGACGAATATTTTTGGTCCCACCATTGCGGGGATCTCATTCGATGTCATCGCCATTTCCGCGCCGTATTGGTTGGGGAGTGTGTTTGCGCTGGTTGCTTTGGGGATTGCGACGATGGACAATAGACGATAGACGATGGACAATCTATCGCCCGCGGTCAATGGTCTGCGGTCAAGCGCTTCACTGCAACTTCAACCCCATCTTCTTGGCTCAATGCTTTGCGAATTGATATTGCTTTTTCATTCATTCCCTTATTCAATAACGCTTCGCCAATCGCTTGAGCAAGATTTTGCGCGTTAAGCTTCCTCTGTGGAATGGACAAGCCCACGCCTAATTTCTGAATCCGCTCGCCCCAGAAGAATTGGTCAATGGCGAGGGGCAGGGTAATGGTGGGAATGCCTGCATGCAAACTCGCGGACGTCGTCCCTGCGCCGCCGTGGTGGATAGCAACTTTTACGCGTTTATACAGCCAGTCATGTGGAGCGTATTCGATGGGGAAGATATTCTTGGATTTGATCTCGCCATGATATTTGCCAGGCAGGGTTAACACAGCTTGGGCATCGGCAAGGTTCAGGGCTTCTTCGAGCATGGACAAATACCCCTGCGTGCCCGGGCTGCCGAATCCGATGGCGATGGGGTTCTTGGCTGAGTCGATGAAATGTTGTAGTTCTTTGGGTGGTGTCCAGTCTGGTGAAACCAGTTTCCAGTAACCAGTGATCAGTTGTTTGGCGTTCCAATCTTGTGGGCGTGTTACGACGTGTTCACTGAAGGCGTTGAGGGTGAGCGGTTGGTGCGAGTCTGTTCGGAGGGAAGGGTCAAGCCAATGGGCGGAAGCCAGCCCAAAGTCCGCGTGACGCGCGTGGTTGATCTCCGAGCGCCACGAAAGCCAGGTGGCTTGAGTCACAGCCCAATGCGAGAACCAGTTCCCGATTCCTAAAAGAGAAAAACGAAACGGAAGCAATGCTGATGGAAATTCGCGGGTAGGGGTGAGCGGTTGCAAATTTGCGCGGACGGCGCGGATGCCCAAGCCTTCGGCGATATGCGCGCCCCAGATGGTGGGCAAGCCGTGAATGAGCAGGTCGGAGCCGTGGCAGGCTTCGGCGGCGGTGTGCAGCATGCGCCGATATAACGGGCGGGCTTTTTGCAAAAAGGCGCGCGTGGCTTGAATGGAGCGAATGGGATTTGTGCCGAGAGTCATCGGCGTGGAGTCGCCTTGCTCGATGAGCAGGTCGGTGGGGTTGCCGTCGAATGGAGAAAATTGTAGGGGCGGGGTCCCCCCGCCCATGTTGTTGAATAAATTCGCAAACCCACTCGGCGCCGCAACGCGGACGTTGTACCCTGCGTTTGCCAATCCCTTGCCAAGCGCGATATAAGGAATAACATCGCCGCGAGTACCGCTGGTTAATAAGGTGATGTTTTTTGACATTTTTTATTGTAGGGGCGAGGTCACCTCGCCCTTACATCTTTTCAAACACAAGGAAGCGATACTCCACCACCTTCATATACAAACACTGTTGCAATGCCATGCTTCCCAGCATGGATGGCACGATGGCATGTTTGATCGGCAGTTTTTCGCCGAGGAAGAGCAAGGTGCTGGCTAGAACATCTGGCAGGTTGCGCAGGCGCAGATGCGGTGTGAGCTCATCATTCTTTTTGAGTTGCAGTCCATTTTTTTCTGCAAAGGCAACGGTTTGCTCAATGGTTCGCACGCCGGGGACATACCAGCCTTCGATGTAGGCGTCGTACCATTTTTGTTCGCTTGGGTTGAAGGAACGCGGAGACTTGTAATCATCCACAAGAATCAATTTGCCACCTTTGCGCAGTAATCGACCCGCTTCTTGAAAATATTTTTCAGGCTCCACCGCATGGCAAACTGCTTCAACGGAATAGACGGTATCTAGTGATGCAGTGGTTAGGGGCACTGAGGTGAAATCTCCTTCGGCAAAGCGGATGTGATCTTGCAACCCAAGTTGACTTGCCGACTCTTGTGCCAGCCTCGCTTGCACGGGGCTGAGAGTTAATCCGAGCGCGGGAGCGGGGTTTTGCAAACGTGGATAAATGTAAAACAGGCTCGCGCCGACGCCGCAACCGAGGTCTGCGATGCGGGCGTTTTTCGGCGCAACTGATTCGATCTCCGCTTTGATGAGCGCATTGGAGGTGTTGAGCGCATCTTCAATGCTTTTCGTTTCGGGCATCCACAAAGTGCGGTGAATGTTTTGGGCTTGTTTGTGTCCGCTAAATTTTAGAAACAGATTGGTGTTCTCATCGTAATACGTGCGGATGGAGTCGGTGGTAATAGGCATATAAAAATTATAACGCACCGCTTGAGTATAATAACGTAGAACAAGTCTTTAGACTTGTTCTACGAATTCAAGGAGAACCCATGTCTCACACTGCCTTTGCCACCACCACCCGCGGATTGAATCGCGACCTGCCGCCGATGCGTTTGTATGAAAAAGCCAAGAAGCTCGGTATTTGGAATCCCTCGGATATTGATTTCATCAAAGATAAGCAGGATTGGGCGGGCTTCACGGAAGAAGAGAAGGATCTCTGTCTGTTGTTGCTATCCATGTTCGTGGCAGGCGAAGAGGCAGTGACGCTCGATCTGCTTCCACTCATTCAAGCGATTGCCGAAGAAGGACGCATCGAAGAGGAAATGTTCCTGACGACTTTCCTTTTTGAAGAAGCCAAGCATACTGATTTCTTCCGCCGCTTTATGGATGAAGTCGCCGAGGCTGGCGTAGACTTGAGCCGATTTCATGGCGATAACTACCGCCAGCTTTTCTATGAATCCCTGCCTGAGGCGTTGAACGCGCTTCGTTCCGACCCGTCACCTGCTTCTCAAATTCGGGCATCTGT
>JBDKJK010000247.1:0-5382 GCA_039796675.1 Chloroflexota bacterium | reverse complement strand
TCAATTCAACCCCCATTGGTCATATTCCATTTTCCACTTGACCCTTGCCCTTGATGGTTCTACAATTCAATGAGCCGACAAAATGCCCGCTTCTTTCTTAACTGGAAGTTGGTACGGCTTCGTGAAACTTTTCTATTCTGATAATTTTTCCCCCAACAGGAGACACAGCATGACCGATTATTTATTCCGTGGTTCGCTCGAAAAATTGGACAAGGACGTTTACGAATTAACCCAGCTCGAAGCCGAACGCCAATACCGCAAGCTCATCATGATCCCCAGCGAATCGACTGCGCCGATGGCGGTGCGTGAAGCGTTGATGTCTGCCTTTCAGAACATTTACGCCGAAGGCTACCCCAGCGAAGAATCGCGTTGGATGACCGAGGAAGAAATTCTCGACCACCCCATGCGACTCGCCGACTATCGCCGCAATGGCGACCCGCGTTATTACAAAGGCGTGGAATATGCCAACGCTGTGGAAGCCCTTGCTCGCAAACGCGCCGCGCAGACTTTCGCTGCCAACGGGTTTATCGCCAATGATATTTACGTCAACGTGCAGGCGCTTTCAGGTGGACCTGCCAATAATGCGGTCTATCAAGCCTTGCTGAACATCGGCGATACCGTAATGGGACTCGACCTGCTGCATGGTGGGCATCTCTCGCATGGCTCGCCCGTCAACCGCAGCGGCAAGTGGTTCAAGGCTGTGCATTACGGCGTGGATGCAAATGAGAAACTTGATTACGAAGCGATTCGCCAACTGGCTATAGAAAATAAACCAAAGCTCTTGATTGCTGGTTATTCTTCTTATTCATGGATCCCTGATTGGAAGAAGTTCCGCGAGATTGCCGACGAAGTAGGCGCATACTTGCTGACCGATATTTCTCATATTGGTGGGTTGGTGGCGGCGGGGGTCGTACCTTCACCGATTGGCATTGCAGATGTGGTCATGTCTACCACACACAAGTCACTCGACGGTCCACGTGGGGCGGTGCTGTTGACCACCAAAGCTGATATCGCCAAGAAGCTTGATAAAGCTGTCTTCCCTGGTGAGCAGGGTGGACCGCATGTGAACGTCTTTGCAGGCTTGGCGCTGACCTTCAAACTGGCGCAGACCAAGCAGTTCAAGAAACTGCAAGACCAGACCATTAAGAATGCGGTGGCGATGGCAGATCAATTCACCAAGCGCGGGTTGCGCGTGCCATTCGGCGGCACGAACTGCCACATGCTGAACGTGGATTGTTCATCTGTTGTTGGTGAGGACGGTACGAAGTTGAGCGGCGATCAGGCGGCGCGCATTCTGGATATTGTAGGTGTGGTCGTTAATCGCAACACGATCCCCGGTGATAAGAGCGCGGCGGCACCTTCGGGCATTCGCCTCGGTACGCCGTGGATCACCCAGCGCGGATTCAATGAGAAGCAGTCGCGCCAACTGGCAGACGTCATTGCCGATGTGCTGTTGGCTTGTGCGCCGCACGCGGTGGATACCGTCCGCAAGGGCAAACAGCGCCGCGCCAAAGTGGACTTTAATGCATTGAATGTTGCCAAGTTGAAAGTTAGAAAGCTGGCAACCAGTGCGGGCATTGACTTTAAGCCGACCAAGAGCGGTTATCCGCATTTCTATTACATCGACGATAAAGCTACAAGCGGTGTTTTTGAATTGAGCGGTCAACGCATTCGCCAGATGTTGGATTATGTCGCTTCGTCTGACCTCTCTGCTTTGAAAAAGGGCAAGACGCAGGTCACTTCGATTGCCACGCCGAAAGGCACGATCAAAGGTTTGTTGAAGAACGTGGATAACACTACCTATCACTTGTCTGTGCTGGTGAAAGATGCTGGCACTGTAGGTACATGGCTGCGCGATCTTTCGGATGGTTACACCTCGTTCAATTTGGATGGTTCGAAAGATTTCAGCGCCAAGCGTGTGCCGGGTCCTTTCGTGGTGAAGAATGTTGTAGGGAAGGGGCTTGCCCCCATCCAAAAAGGGCAACCGCAAGGGTCGCCTGTACAAGGCGAAGGTGTAGAAAAGCCCTGGTTTGTTGGAATCGATTCAAAGTCCAAGAGTGAGGCTCTGCCGCCCTTTGTGTGGAATGAGGCTGAAGGCGAGTTGAAGAAAACAGCGTTGAATCAAACTCATAGAGACCTCGGCGGCAGAATGGTGCCCTTTGCAGGTTGGGAAATGCCGGTGGTGTACACGTCTATTTTTGAGGAACATTTGGCGACGCGGCAGGCGGCGGGTTTGTTTGACGTGAGTCACATGGGTGTGTATGACGTGCGCGGTGCAGATGCCGCCTCTTTCCTCGACACAGTCTGTGGCAATGACTGCGGAAGTTTATTGCCCGGTGAGAGTTTGTACACCCACTTCCTTACGCCCGATGCGGATGTGATCGACGATACCTTGGTGTACCGCCGCGGATTTGATAATTTCCTCGTAGTGGTCAATGCGTCGAACGATGACAAAGACCGCACCTGGTTGGAAAGTGTGCGTGATGGGGCAGTGAAAATTGATAACGCTCGTCCGTGGGCGCGCGCGTATGGCTACAATGCAGAGATCCGCAATTTGCGCGACCCGAAATCTGGCAACGCCATGCGCGTGGATATTGCCCTGCAAGGACCGAAGAGTCGTGACACCTTGCTCGCGATGGGAGTGGACGATGCGACCCGCGCCCGCATTATGAAGTTGAAGCGCACGGAATTATGCGATGCGAACGTGGGCGGTTTTGATCTGATCGTTTCGCGCACGGGGTATACCGGCGAGAAGATGGCGTTTGAGTTATTCGTCCACCCGGATAGCGCCGTGGCATTTTGGAATGGCGTGTTGAAAGCGGGCGAGCCCTTCGGCGTGAAGCCGATCGGTTTGGGTGCGCGTGACTCGCTCCGCACCGAAGCTGGGTTGCCGTTGTATGGTCACGAAATGGGATTAGGTTCTGGCAAAGGCGATGGCTTTGGTTGGGAGTACATGGAACAGCGCGACTATTCGGGCACCCTCATGCGAGATCTCGGCGTTGCCGAAGGCGGATTCGGTTCGTATGTGAAGACCTACAAGCCGTGGTTCATTGGTCGCGATGCCTTCGTGGCGCGTGAGAAAGAACGCAAGGGCGTGGTGGTGCGCTTCACCTTCGACGAACAGCGCACGCGCATGGCGCACAACGGCGACCCGGTGGTCAGCGCCGACGGAAAACGCATCGGCTTCGTGACCTCCTGCGCCATCGACAGCGCGCGCTTCATTACCGGTCAAGCCTACGTGCAGTTGGCGTACGCGAAGGAAGGCACGGTCATCGGCGTCAATCAGGGTGGGAATACGGAACGTCCGGCAGGAATGGCGAAGGTGGTGTCGAGGTTTGCGAAACTTTAGTAAGTGGTAATTGGTAAATTGGGACGGCGTCAGGGGTGGGACGCTGTCCGTTTTGTTTGGAAGAGGTTGTATAATGACGATATGAAGAAACCTATTGAGGGCGAAAATTGGTATTTCGTAGATGAAACAGGCGACCCGGTCTTTTATGATGCGCGGGGAAATTTGATTGTTGGAACTGAGGGATGCTCCTTGATTCTAGGGATTGGATTCATCGAAACAGAACAGCCATCGTTACTCCGTCAGGCCATTGCTGATCTACACCAACAGATTGCCAGTGATAAATACTTACAATCCATTCCGTCGATAGTGAAAACAAATAGGGCTTTTCATGCAAAAGATGATGCGCCAGAGGTGCGTTATCTTGTATATCAAGCCCTTTCTAAACTGAATTTCAAAGCGCAGTTTGTGATTGCGCGGAAAATCGAAAAGGTTTTTCGAAATTCTTTCGATGCCAGGGAAACTAAATTTTATGATCACTTGGTAAGCCAGTTATTTACAAATGTGCTGCACCGCCATACTCATAACCATGTTTATTTTGCGCAGCGTGGTTCCAAGACACGGCAGGCGAATTTAGAACAGGCAATTACAAATGGGATTGCAAAGTTTGAATCACGTTGGACTACAAAAGTAGATACAAAAATTAATGTGATTCCACAAACTCCTGTCGGTGAACCTTGTTTACAGGTGATTGATTACATGAATTGGGCAGTTTATCGGGCGTTTGTCAAACGAGAAATGCGTTATTTTGATTTTGTAGCGGATAAGGTCAGCTTTTTAGTGGATTTGTATGACATGCAAAATTACCCAAAAAACTGGTATTCTCGTGAAAACCCCTTTGACATCAAAAAAGTCAGCCCCCTGTAGGCTAGGCTCGTATACCGAGCGCATGGCTTGAAGCCAGCTTTCACCTACAGGCGACCGACTAATATACTAATATTGTATACTTTTTTCTTAAAAAGTCAATTCGGAAATATTAGGGTTTTATGACAGTATCAGGGAGGTAAAATTGGACCGTCCTGCTGGGTTGGCGAAGGTGGTGAGTCGCTTCGCGAAGTTGTAGCTCTGGAAAGTAGAAAAAAGTAGTGAATGGGACGGTCTGAGGTGGGTAGACCGTCCCGTTTTACAATATGAACGCTGAAAGGAAAATGTAATATGAAAACGAACTATGACAAGGAAGTATTATCAATTGATATTCACGGGCGTGATTGGATTGCTATTGGTGGTACTTCTTTTTCATTTTCCGGTCAATGTTCTAAATCTGAAAACAATATATATATCCTTGCGTGGCATGATGCGCATATACGAGAAGACGAAGGTGCTGGTAAAAAAGAATTTATCGACGGGGAATTTCTATTGCTGGAAAATCAGAGATTAATTTTGCGGGGCACTTTGCGGCGTCCTAATGATGGACAAGTTGCTAACAACGGTACATTTATCTTTAGCGATTGGATAGGTTTTTCCGGGGGAGAAAACGGAAAAGGGCTTGAAGGCAATTTTCTTGCATTTAATAAAAAAGGGGAGAAAATAATAAGTCATCACTATTCAGCGAACCTTGGAAGAAATAGTCTCTCGCACGATGGAAGATACGCCATATGTCAAACCTATCATAGCAATACTACTGATGGAAATACGGTTACTTGTTTTGATCTTGTGACAGAGAAAATGTTATGGCAAAAAATACCTGAAACAAAAAATGCAGATGCTTTTGAGATTGATTCTGAAGAAAATATTATATATTTTTTATATGACAATATCGGAAGATTTAGATACACCTTAGCTGGCGAGTTTCTTGATGAAGACAAATGGTATCAAGCTCGATTAAAGCATGGTACAGGATATGAATTAGTTGAAATAGCCAACCAAAAACTTGCGGCAATGGGGGATTTAGCTAATCCTAATGTCGCAAACGAAGTCCTCAATTTATATTTATTAGCAATCAAAAAAGTAGATTCGGAATACTTTCTTGCTCAAGCACACAGAAAAGTTGGGGAGATTTACGAGGCAACGAATCAAGTTGATAAAGCAATTTTTCA
>JBDKJK010000246.1:0-4775 GCA_039796675.1 Chloroflexota bacterium | reverse complement strand
GACAATGAGCAGGCGTGTATTGGCGGTAGAAGGGCGGGGTAGTTTGCTGTAATCAACTTTCGCACGTGCAAAATCCTGAACGAGACTGCGTAGTTTGAGATGATCGCGCTCCAATGCGGCTTGGGCAAGTTGTTCAATCTGTGCCATAGAGAGTCTCCCATAGATCCCAGAAGGCGTATTGAGCCGTTAACTCATCGCCTTTTACGAGAAACGGTTCAAGGCTTTGCCAAACTTCATCTTTTCTTTTACCCTGCCCAACTTCCTGCAAAAGCCGCCGCGCATCCGAAATATCAATATCATCACGCCATGCCGAGAGTTTCATGGCAAGCAGTTGTTCCAGGGACGGGGCGCGAGCCTCGATGCCTGGGGCTTGAAAAACAATCGGTCCGTCACTGATGCCAACCAGATACCCTTTTGCACCATCGTTTAGCCAGTCTTCTGTCCACTCAAATTCATCGGCGACTCTTCTGGCAAGGTCACGCACAAGACGAGCTTCACGAGGTTGAAGGATCACCGCGTCAATATCTCTTGTCGATGGACGGGCATTAAACCGAAGAACCATGACCGCACCACCAACCAATGTGAGTTGGATATGCAGCCCTTTGGCTTGGGCAAGTTCTCCAAGACGTTTTAAACCTTCTTCGATTTCAGTTCGGGTAAATGTTCCCATGACTTTATTTTACCCCACGGGCAACCTGTTTCTTCTGTTCTTCAAAGTGACGGTCATCTCGAAGATGACCGTCACTTTGGTTTTCCTACTTCAAATACTTATCCATCCACCTCAAAATGTGATTCAGCCGCGCAATGCGCCGATCTGTTCTCCCGACGCGGGAAAGTCCATGCGGCTCTTCGGGGAAGCGCACGAACTCCGTCTCCACGCCTGCGCGTTTGAGCGCCACAAAGGCTTGCTCGCCCTGTTCGATGGGACAGCGATGGTCATGCTCGTTGTGGATGATGAGCGTGGGCGTCTTGGTTTCGCCCAAATATTTCACCGGCGACATATTCCAGAGTTTATCCACGCTCTCTTGCGGCGAGCCCGATTTTGCCCAGAACTGGAATATCCAATTGAAGTCGCTCGAGCCCCACATGCTGACCCAGTTGGTCACACTGCGCTGCGCCACTGCCGATTTGAAGCGGTTGGTATGCCCGACGATCCACAGCGTCATAAATCCGCCATACGAGCCGCCGGTCACGCCCATGCGTTTGCTGTCGATGTATGGCTTCCTTGCCATAAGGTCGGCGAACTTCATCAAGTCGTCATAATCCGGTCCGCCGAAATCGCCCCAGATTGCTTTCGAATGTTTCTCGCCGTAGCCCCGTCCGCCGCGCGGATTGGTGAAGTACACCACGTATCCGTTCGAGGCGAAATAATTGAACTCATGCATGAAGAACTTGCCATACTGCGTCCACGGTCCGCCGTGAATTTCAAAGATCGACGGATAAGTTTTGTTCGGGTCAAAATTGGGCGGGAACATGATCCAGCCTTGCAGGTCGGTTCCGTCCGCGCCTTTGTACCAAACCTCTTCCACCTTGGGCAACTTCACCGAGGCAAAATAATCGCGGTTGATGTGTGTCAGATAACGAATAGTACTGCCTTCCAACTCACGCAAGTGAACTTGAGGCGTATCGTGCATTGTGCCATAAAAATACGCCACATGCTTTTGGGATTTGTCGAACGAGATGGTTCCGAGCGCGCCGCCTTCGCCGATCACTTCCGTCATATTCTTGCCAGCGATGTCGATCCGCCTCAAAACCGTGGACCCGTGAACGGCTGCCTGGAAATAGATGCTTTTTCCATCGTTTGACCACACCGGCGCAACCGTCTCCGCTGCGCCGAAATCGGTGATGACATCGGCTTGGGTGTGCAGATCATATTTCTTGGTCAGGTTTCGAGCGGGTTCCGAGCCATCCACGGGCACGACCCACAAACTGGTGTTCTGATAATCCAAATGCTCGCCTTCGGCTCCATAATATGCAAGCCATTTTCCATCCGGCGAGAACGCAAGCAAGGACTTTGCCCCAAGCGGTGTATTGTTGACCTTGCGAGGCTTCCCGCCTTCTGCAGGCATGATGAATATGTCATCTTGTTCAACATTGGCATCGGGGTCTTCTGTGCGGTTGGATATATAAGCAATGGATCTGCCATCGGGCGAATAGACCGGATAGGTCTCATCGTGAATAGCACTATCTGTCAGTTGCTTGCCTTTGCCAGTGCGCACATCCACGACCCAGATATGAGTCCGCTCGTGGGGGAGGTAGCCGTAGCCATCCAGTTTATAGAAGAGCCGATCATAATGACGAACCACCACACCAAGCTTTTTCTTCTGCTCATCCTTCTCGCGTTCCAACTCCTCTGCATCCGTCTTGCGGATTGTACACAGCAGTTTGCGTCCATCCGGCGACCAACCCACGAGATCAATCTCACCGTCAATGGAGGTTAATTTTCGCGCTTCACCTCCGTCAAACGGAATGAGATGAATCTGCGAAGGCTTGCCGTTGTTGGCTCGGTTGGAGAGAAAGGCTAGGGTTGTCCCATCCAGTGACCAGCGCGGCGATGAATCGGATTGATCCCCATAGGTGAATTGGCGCGGCTCGCCGCCTCCACTTGGGACGATCCACAAGTTGCCGTACTTTTTCTCGGTCTTGCGGTCCACGCGCTGCAGACGATACACAACGTGCCCACCATCCGGCGAAATGCTCACACTGGAAAGTTGTTGCAAGGAATACAGATCTTCGGCAGTGACAAAACGCTTTTTTGCAGTTGGCATGAAAAACTCCTTTTCGGAATGTTGTTTTGGGGAATACAAGTAGATTGTATAACATTTGAAATAAAAAGTGACAGTCACCTTTAAGGTGGCTGTCACTTTTTATGCATCTCTGGATAGTTGAAGAGATGCTCAGAGCCTTGTAGCACATGGGTTGCTAACGCTTAAGTTCTAGTTAGGTCATCAGCTATTTTAATATCCCGATCAATTTTATTTCATCAACATACCCAAAATCGTCTACATCAGCTTTGAGTTGCTGGATGCGGAGCATAAAAGATGGATTATCGAATGCCCCAGCGGGCAGGTTGAACAACAACTTATTAAGCTTACCGTTTTCGCGTGCGGTGTTGTTTTTGATGGAGGTTAATGCATACCATGCAGAACCATCCCACCAGGTTAATTTCAATTGTTCGAGGCTCTCATACGACCCTGCGCCGAGATAAATGACAAGTGTAAGGTTGGTGTATCCTGCCGTGGAAATACTGCTTTGCATATATGCGTTGCCAGAAAATTTAATGCTTTTCGAACCAATGGTTGGTGCAGTTCCATTCCATGTTATGTTCCCTACTTTTTTCCAATTGTTAAATGTTGTGTTGAAATTATTGGAGAAAAAAGTTGTCGGTACTGGAACTTCGCCGGTAAATTCGAATGCGCCGATATCCCAATTAGCTGAAGAAGGGCGTGCATTTCCATCAAAATCATGGTCAGGAGCATTGGCGGATGTACCTGCATTAATAGCTGGAGAGGTGGCAAGCAGGGAGAAGTCTGCATTGGAAGAATTGACAAATAGCGGATTACCCACCACTTGTTTCGTCCCGGTAACTTCATTATCCGCGTTGCGATAACCGTGGAGTAGATTATTCGTAATGGTCGTTTCCGAAAGAGGTGTACCCTGAACTTCTATCGTAAACGCCTCATTTTGGCTGACGATATTGTTGCGAACGATGACATTGCTAGCACGTGCCGCCCATAAAGCAATACCACCATGACCCTTTCCAATTCCATTTTGAAATACGGTATTATTTGCAATCGTGATGTTGCTTAATGTGCCTGCTCCCCAATCGCCAAGGACGATCCCACTGGTTCCGTTGGAATAAACAAGATTGTTGATGACAGCCACATTATTCACATTGAAACCGCTGTTTTCAGCGGCAATCGCAATCCCAGATCGCGCATTATTGTATACTCTGTTGCCGTCGACTGTGATGTTGTAATTATTTCCATCATAGGCATCTATATAAATACCTACACGATAATTGTCGTGGACGTGATTGCCCTTGACTAACACATCATGAGCGCCGTTTTTTACATCGATTCCTTCCCCTCCGCTCCCTGATCCTCCATGATGGACGTGATTATTAGACACGGTAATGAATGACCCGCCTGAGATCGTTATCATCTCCTGATTTCCGCCGTTGTTCGCAAGTTCAACGTCGTTTCCGTCAATTATGACGTTGGTGCTTGAACGGGCAATAATACCCGAGCGGTATGTATTATATGTTGAGTTATTTTTGATCACGCAGTGGTCTGATTCAGCACATACGATCCCAAATCCGCCAGCGTTAGTGGAGTTGGAATTGATGACTCGAAAGCCGATCACCTGAACGAAATTTTTCCCATTAATAACAAATCCGCCATCCGGGTAGAGATCCATCGCGATGCCATTTACATCAATAACGGCTGTTTCACCTGGGTACGATGAAAAAGTAATAAAATTCCCTGCCGAACCGCTTTTATTGACAGTTACTTTTTCCCGATAGGTTCCACCGCGAACATAAACAGTATCCCCTGCGCCTGCAACATTGGCTGCCTTTTGAATGGTTTTCCACGGAGCGTTCAAGGTGCCGGGGTTAGCATTATTACCGTTCGTCGCTACATAGTAGGTTTTCCCTGCTGCAAATGCAGGTTGCGGGCTGTTAAGCATTGGCAACACTAGGAAAGCAATAAGGAGAGCAATTAAAGTTTTCTTCATATGAAATTTATTTTCCCATACTGGATGGGAAAAAAATA
>JBDKJK010000245.1:0-3079 GCA_039796675.1 Chloroflexota bacterium | reverse complement strand
CACCTCTGAAAGATACAACACGAGAACAACCGAGAGAAACCCGTAACAGAACATGCGGATGATGCGTGTGGTAAAAAGCAGAGGGATATCGAGAGTGGGAGTCATTGTCGGTACTTTTTCCTTCATAAATTATATGCCTGCATTCCATAAAACACATGCCTAACTTCCCCTATTAAATCAGGGGAGGTTTCCTCTAACGTCAAAACTTGAATCTCCATAAACTAAGGGTGGTTGTATGAAAAGTTTATGAGAATAGTTCACACATCCACCTGAAACAAAAATATTAAAAAGAGGAGTTTCACCATGAAAAAAGTAATGTCCGTTTTATCCCTTATCGTGCTGGCTTCGATGATCCTAACTGCCTGCGGGACCACCGCCACAGAAGCCCTGGTTGTCGAACCTGTGGCAACTGAAGCTGCCACCGAAGCGCCAACTGCTGAACCCATGCCAGCCTTCGATGCGCCCAAAGGCGCCTTGGTTGCCTACCCTATAGATGCCGCCCCGACTCTCGATGGCGTAGCAGATGATGCCGCCTGGGCAGATGCCGAAGCGATCGAGATCGAAGTTCAGAATGGTTTCAATAACTTCGAAACCAAAGCTGAACTCAAAGCTGTTTACACCGCTGATACCGTGTACTTCCTGCTGACCTATGAAGACCCAACCGAGTCCTTTTACCGCTCTCCTTGGGTAAAGCAAGAAGATGGTACCTGGAAACAAGACAAAGATCCAGATGACAAAGGCGGCGACAACAATCTGTATTATGAAGATAAGTTTGCCATGATCTGGAATATCAACAATAGCATTGCCGAATTCAATGACAAGGGCTGTGCCACCGCCTGCCATGACGGCGAAAATGCCGACCTGAAACCCTACGGCAACAAGTACACCGAAAACGAAGGCGAATTAGGCGATATCTGGCACTGGAAATCCATCCGCAACCTGAACCAGATCGATGACCAATATCTTGATTGGACCCGCTTCGATGCAGAAAGTGCCAAGGAAGCCGGACGCAAGAGCGATGCCAAAGACTCTGGTGGTTATGCCGATAACTTCGCCAGCATGCCCGACCCCAACGACTCTACCAAGACCGTTGCTGACAAGTCCATGCCTGGTTTCATCTCCTCCGCTTACGATACAACCACTGGGTACCCCGGCTACATTCTCGAAAGCGAAAAAGTGGCTGTAACCAAGGAAGAACTCGATGCCATGCCCGCTGGCACCATCATCCCCGGCATCATCAAATCTGAGATCGTTGGCGACCGTGGTCAAATCTCTGCCGGATGGAAATGGGCAGATGGCAAGTGGACGATTGAATTCAGCCGCGCCCTCGTCACTGGCTCCGAAACCGACGTGCAATTTGAAGACCTGACCGCCCAGTACTTCTTCGGTCTCGCCATCTTCGAAAATGCCCAGGTTCGCCACGCCTTCCAATACGGCGTCTCCAGTATGGTCTTCATGCCCCGCTAAGTAACGACCATTCTCCTTTGAAAACGGAGCGCGAGATAATATCTCGCGCTCCGTCAATTTTATTCACGCCCCATCCTCTCAAACAAATGGTGTTCATAAGCATAAGCCGCAAGTTCAATGCGGTTATTCAAATGTAGTTTTTCAAACATGTTACTGACGTAATTACCAACGGTCTTTTCACTCAAATTCAAAAGTGTAGCGATCTCGGCATTGGTCTTGCCCTTTGCAAGAGGAACCAATACATCCATCTCACGGTCAGATAGTTCACGGAAGGCATCTTCCTGTGCCTTGCGATCTGCCTCACGGACTCGGCTCAACAGCCGTGCCGTAATGGAAGGGTCAAGTAGAGCTTCTCCCCGCGCCGCAGCCTGAATCGCCCGAATCAGCTCTTCGTTTCCAACCTGTTTTAGCACATACCCAACCGCCCCCGCGCTGATAGCGCGCATTACCAATTCATCATCGGCAAATGAAGTCAGCATTACCACCTTAGACGTTGGAAATTTCGCCGTCACCTGCCGTGTGGCCTCAATGCCGCCTTCACCGGGCAGGCGAATATCCATCAAGACCACATCAGGCGCGAGAACCTCAGTCTGACGCACAGCTTCTGCTGCTGTGCTCGCTTCACCCACCACTTCCATATCAGGTTGATCGTTCAATAAGGTCATCAACCCAAGACGCACAATATCATGGTCATCAACCAATAGAATACGAGTCTTTGTCATTTAATCCTTCCACGGAACTTCCAAAATCACCAACAATCCCTTGTTATTGATAAATTCGATCTTTCCATTCAACAATCGAGTTCGATCACGCATGTTCCTTAACCCATACCCATCTTTCAATTCAGCAGAAAGCCCGGTCCCATCATCTAGAATTTGGATGAAGAGCGCTTCGCCCCGGTCTTCAGCTTGTATCTTCACTGCCTTGGCTTTGGCGTGGCGGACGGCGTTCGCCATCGCCTCATTGACAATTGCCATCAAATGCCCTGTCCGCCGTTCAGACATAGGCTTGTCATCGGGGAAGTTCGTTTCCACCGAGACTTTCAACATGGCGTTGTAATTTGGGTTGAGCGCGATCTCATGGAAAAGCGCAGAAAGCGATTTACTCTCTGTAATATTTGTATGGGCATGGAGTTCGGCAAGGTTTCGGCGAAGGTCAAGGATCGAATCGCTGAGCACGCCCACAGCACGTTTGAGGCGTTTGCCCTGTTCGCTCTCCGGGTCGGAAAGTCGTTCGGCAGATTCCACTAATAATCCGGCGGTGTACACTTTTTGAATAGCGCCATCATGCAAGTCACGCGCAAGGCGTTCATGTTCGGCGTTAATGATCTGCTGCTGTTCCAACTGCTCAATGCGTCGCTCAGTTTCAAGGTCGAAAATTTCCAATGCGCGGATAATGGTAAAGGCAATGACCGCCCCAAACAGTGAACGGAACACCATGGGTGGCGCACCTGTGAACTCCTCAAAAGTTTGGGTATTCAAAATGTTTCCGGGGAAGAAGTCCACTGGCGGCGGGGTGGTGCCAGCCAGCAGGGTATAAAAGAAAAGAGAGATGCCAGCCACCTGAAACATTTGCACGATCTTGGGGACATTAAGCGGTGCAATACGTTGGA